>JAYUSV010000367.1:0-14500 GCA_043755495.1 Synechococcales cyanobacterium | reverse complement strand
AGACTTAGTGATCACAGCCATAATTTACAAATTTTCTGAACTCACCAGAGACGAGGTACTGACCATGTTAGGACTAGAACTAAAAGAGCCTAGAGCTTTTCGAGAAACCAGAGCCGAAGGCAAAGCTGAAGGCAAATTAGCAGCCACTAAAGCAGGTATTGAGGCTATTTTGTTAGTGAGATTTGGAGAGATCGACGAAGAGTTGGCGGCAGTAGTGCCTAAGTTGATGGAACTAGATAGCCAGGAGTATACAAGGTTGCTGCTGAATTTATCTCGATCGGAGTTACTCGCCTTATCCTAATTGAAATCAATAATTTGACATCGTTATGCGTAGAGGTTCAGAATGCCCTACGCATTGCTTTTATCAGTATTGATAATTTTCACACTCGCAGCATCCAGAGCAAAACACCTAAAACTTGATTGGCTGGTGGCAAGGCATAGTCAGTGAGATCGATCGACACCACCTGTCCTTCTAACTTCAAAAAACGCCATACTGTCCCACTAGTAACTACTCCATAAATGGTTTCTATATCTTGGTTTTGGCTAGCATTGAAACGCTGGGCAGCGACCATTTCGGCCAAGCATTGACCCAAAGCGGGCTTTAGGTCTTCCTTTTTGGCCTCGACCAACATTAAAACTGGTGCAGTGATATAAAGTTGCTCTGGCGATCGACTCACTAAAAAATCACAATAGCCCTGTAAGTCTGCCTCTGCATCTACGTTAAATTCCTCGCCAGAAAAAACTCCTACTTGCCCATGGAGCTGGCGGCGGACTTCTAGCAAAACTGGGTTAATAATCCCCTCAGAACGAGCCTTCTCACTGCCGACCGCTACAGCCCAAGGAATACTATCAATTAAAAGTTCTTGGAGAAATGGTGAAGGAGCTACAGCCGGAATTCCTTGGAAAATATTTGGGCCTTCTTTCACAGTTAAGTTAAAATCTGCAACAGCACGGCTGAGAGTAAATTTGCTGTAGGGCATTGATTTAGAATGAATACTGAGCCTCTATATATTAGCTGCTTATTTTGGATTTTCAGACTCTCTGCTGATTACAATGATTTAAGAACATTTTTACTGTTTCACCAATTCTTTCTTCGATAAATGCTAGATCTTAACAAAGTTGCTAAACAGTTGCCTACCGTGGGTGCTCATCTGACCAAAGAAGCCCAGGCTGGAAGCTTGCGGATGCAGTTAGCCACCCGCCATTTTCAAACCGCGATCGATCAACAAACTGAGTTACAGCAACGGCAAGAACAATGGCGGCAGCGCTTACGTTTTGGAGCAGCACACCCGATCGAAGACCTAGACACTTATATAGATATCAGCACTCCACCACCGCAACACACTGTCCTAGCCACCGACGGCTCTCAGATTGCCCCCAGTCACCATGAGATTGCCTACTGTTATTTGATTAACGTGGGCAGAGTGATGATTCACTATGGCCAAAGCTTACAGCCTTTGCTAGATAGCATTCCCGAAGTCTTTTATCTGGCGGCAGATCTCTACGAGTCACGGAAATGGGGCATTAATACCGAAGAATGGATGGGCAACAAGCGTACGGTGGCCGAGGCGGTGGTGTTGGCCGATTTGGGTTACGACTGGGTGAATCCGCCGTTTGACCCCGAGAATCTGACTCCCCGCGCTGCTCAGGTGCCGATGCTGGCCATGGTAGATGGATCTTTGGTGTATCGCTTTTTAGAAGAGCTGCCGGTGGATGCTCGAGACTCTTTGTTGGATCCGATGATGATCGCTTGGGAAAAGCTGCGATCGATCAAAATCCCGATGGTGAGCTATCTCAGTGCCTCGCGCAGTATCGACACCCTAAATTTATTGAGACTCTTGAGCTGTACTTTTCCAGAGCCGGACTGTATGAGTCACTGTGGCAACTTTGATAAGCCGCCTTGTCAGGTTTTTGATGGTCTGCGGGATACGACCTTGTGGCTCGATCGATTACAACCTGGGCAGCGCAGTTGTATTTGGCAGAGCAAAGTGAGAGTAATGGATTTTTACCCAGAAGAACAGCGGATTCATTTTTGCTATTTACATGTAGGCACCGAGATTGCTCGGGTAGAGATGCCCCAGTGGGTGGCAGCAGATAGGGAAATGCTCGATCGGGCTTTGGGAATTGTGCTATCTCAGGTGCAAAAAGGTCAGGGATACCCGGTGGCTATTGCCGAGGCTCATAATTATGCGGTGGTAAGAGGAGCCGATCGCACTAGCTTTTTTTCACTTCTGGAAAGAGAAATGCTCAAAGCTGGTCTAAAGAATGTAGGAGTTTCTTACAAAGAACGCCGCAAGCGGACGAGTATTGCCTAAATATTTATTGGCTGGCACGGTGATAGAATTCTCCCAGTACAAAAATGTGACATGAATCAACGAATTACGACCTTGCCGCGCTTCTATCAAATAATTTGGGTAGTTACGGGGGTATCGATCGCCATCTTTGCCAACTTTGTTTCGGCCTATACTACTAGTCCTCCCTGGCTATGGTTGCAGCATGGCATCGAAGTGGTGCCTCTGAATGTAAGTTGCCAAATTGCAGCGGTGCTATTGATTGCCAGTGTGGGTGGTCGAGTGCCTGGTACTTTAGTGCAGGCTATCTATCTATTTTTGGGCATCACTGGGCTTTTTAAGGTGTTTCATGACGGCGGTGGTTGGGGCTATTGGCAAAACCCCAGTTTTGGTTATTTGCTGGGCTTTTTGCCTGCTAGCTGGCTCTGTGGCTCATTGGCTTTTCGGCTGCGCCCTACTCTAGAAAATCTCAGTATGAGCTGTGCGAGTGGCTTAGTGGTGGTGCATATCTGTGGGCTGTTCTATTTATTTTGTCTACAAATTATGACTTGGGTGCAGGGAATGCCTTTTAGTTTCCAAGCTTATGCCATGCAGTATTCCTTAAATCCTTTACCCAGCCAATTGATGTTGACTTGCGGTGTGGCAGTGGTGGCTTATATTTTGCGGAAGCTGTTGCTGTATTAAATTATGAAATTCATTAAAAACCCCTGGTTTTGGTTAATGGCGATCGGGAGTTTGCTCCTAGATATTTTCACTAAATATTTAACCATCCAAAATCTTCCAATTGGTCAATCTCATCCCTTGTGGCCAGGAGTATTTCATTTTACTCATGCCATTAATAAGGGTGCAGCTTTTAGTATGTTTCAGGGTGAGGGTTGGCTGCGCTGGTTGTCTTTGGCCGTAAGTTTAGCACTAATGGCTTTGGCTATTTTTGGCCCTCGGCTGCAAAAGTTGGAACAGGTGGGCTATGGTGCTGTGCTGGCTGGCGCTTTGGGAAATGGCATTGAGCGTTTTAGTCAAGGATACGTGACTGATTTCATTGATGTAAGATTGATTAATTTCGCGATTTTTAATTGGGCAGATGTATCGATTAATATTGGGATTGGGGCTTATTTACTGCATACTTTGTTGATGAGTAAGTCTAAACTGTGATTTTATGAGGCGATCATAAATGTGAGAACTTATACCAAGACTTGTTGCGAGTAATTGATGGTAATAGTTTTAGCTGAATAGCTGTGTCAAAATTGAGTATCAGAATTTTAAGCTTGATTAGGCTGTAGGCAGGTATGACCAATAACTCCAACATTAAGTTAACAATTGTTTTTAATGATCCTGACTTAGATCCAGAAGAACGAGATGTGCAGTCACAGCGGCTGATGGCAGAATTGCGGGATATGGATGAGGTTGAAACTGTCGATCGAGTGCTAGATCCAAACCCGCCAGCAGGCAACAAATCCTTGGGGGGTTTTGTGCCTGGGATGTTAGCAACAGAGATTAAGCCAGTGAATTTTAGCTCTTTGTTTGATTTGATGGGCGATCGATACGCCCAGAAGTCAGTAGAGATGGAAATTGAAGTAGGCGATCGAAAAATGACAGTCACAGCGACCAGTCAAGCGGAGCTGATGGCAGCTTTGCCGATGGTGCAACAATTTCTCTCGATGAAAAATGATGATGCTGTGCGGACAATTTTAATTTTTGCGGCCAATCCCAAAGCGACTTCTCAACTACGGCTCGATCAAGAGGTACGCGATATTGCTGAGGGGCTAAAGTTATCTATTCATCGGGATAATTTTGCCTTGGATGCTCGTTGGGCTGTGCGACCTAGAGATATGCAGCGAGCCATGTTGGAAAAAAATCCTCGGATTGTGCATTTTTGTGGGCATTCAGAGGGACATAGCTCCTTAATAAGTGAAGGGAAAGATCCTCAGAATGTCGATCGAAAGTTGGTAGCAGTGACTGAGGGGGAAATTTTTCCAGATATTGCTGAAGGGTTGGTTTTAGAAGACGAAGCTGGACAGGCAAAATTGGTCGATGGTGCTTCGTTGGCGAGTTTGTTTAAGCTGTTTGCCGATCAAGTGGAGTGCGTGATTTTGAACAGTTGTTTTTCTCAGGTACAGGCTGAGGCAATCGCTCAATATATTCCTTATGTGGTTGGCATGAATCAGGCGATCGGTGACAAGGCAGCAATCGAGTTTGCCGTCGGTTTCTATGATGCTTTGGGGGCGGGGCGATCAATAGAATTTGCCTATGAGTTAGGCTGCTCAGCCATTCGGCTGGCTGGGATTGCGGAATACCTCACACCTGTGTTGATTAAGAAACTAAAGTAGTGCTATCAAAGTTGGTAGTGATACTATTAACTTAACAATTTGCGACGGCAAAAGCAGGTAAAAATGGCGAAATTTGCTTTGTTGATTGGGGTCAGCGAGTACGAACCGGGGCTAAATCCTTTACCTGCGGCAGTTAAAGATGTGGCTGCTCTACAGCGAATTTTTCAAGATTCTGAGATGGGGGGCTTTGATGAGGTTAAAACCTTAATCAACCCTGATCCTCAAGCCATGCAGTATGCGATCGAGACTTTATTTAGTGGGCACAGCAAAGATGATTTAGAGCTGTTGTTTTTTTCGGGGCACGGTGTCAAAGACGACAACAATAATTTACATTTTGCAACTCGCATTACTTGCAAAAATCCCAAAGGAGATTTGATTCGTTCGACGGCTGTACCGGCGCGGTTTATTCGAGAGGTAATGGATAATAGCCGGACTAAGCGGCAAGTGATTATTTTAGATTGCTGCTTTAGTGGCGCTTTTGACCCGGCGTTGCAGTCGAAAGATGATGGTTCGATCGATTTGCCAGGGCAGCTAGGTGCGGAAGGTAGAGTGGTGTTGACTTCTTCTAGTTCAACCCAGTATTCCTTTGAGCAGCAAGGTTCAGAATTATCTTTGTATACCCGCTATTTGGTGGAGGGAATCGAGACTGGGGCGGGTGATTTGGATGAAGATGGCAAGATTTCGATGCGGGAGTTACACGACTATGCTACTAGTAAGGTACAGGAAACTGCTCCAAATATGACTCCTAAGCTTATTACTCTTAAGGATATGGGCTTTGAAATTGTGTTGGCAAAGGCAAAAGTTACCGATCCGAAATTGCGCTACCGCAGGCAAGTTGAAAGGTACAGTAGTCAGGGCAACATCTCTTCTATTGGACGGACTATTTTAAGTGAGCTTCAGACTCAGTTGCGTTTATCGCCACAAGTTGTTGAAGAAATTGAACATGAAATACTTAAACCATACCGAGATCGCTTAAAAAATCTACAAAGATATCAACAAGAGTTTTCAAATGCTGTAGATTATGAGTATCCATTGAGTGCTCAGTTTGAATCTGAGCTAAGAGATTTACGTGATGTTTTGGGTTTGCGGGAGAAAGATGTCTCTTCAATGGAACACGAAGTGATTTCTCGAAAAAGAAGTGAGGATACATCTAAGGGAACAGAAGTTGAATCAGGGAAAAAAGTGGCAGTGGTAAAACCTTCGGGCGATGTTATTCAGGATAAAAATCCGAACAAGAAAAAGCTATTGCTACCGTTGGGAGGAGGATGTGGTATTTTAGCTGTCATAGTGTTAGCGGGATTAAGATTCCAACCAAGCAGTTTTCTTGATCCAAGGTCTAATTGTGAAGCTGAAATTTTAGGGTCTATTCGTTCGGAGCCAAGTAGTCAGGCTGGTAGTGACACAGTGTTAGGCTCTGGTGGCACTCTACCTGTAACAGGGGTTAAAACTGAAGGTGGTTGGGTACAGGTTAAGAGATTAAATAAGAATGCTTGGGTTTATTCAGAGAAAGTCAGCAATTTCAGCCAACTGCAAAGTTGTTTTTCACAAACCGTGAATGATTATCAATTTATTAAAAGTAAGCCCAAGGTTAAAGTTGTTGATCCATCACCAAAAGTAGTTGAAAGCGCTCCCATAAGTCCATACAAGACACCATTGGTTCCAATTCCCAGTGAGTCACCTCCTTCCTCTAGTTACAAGGCTGGTTCGGAAGAAAATAGCACACAAACACCAATAAAATAAGGTACTGATGCGGAGTAGCAGTACCTCAAGGAGATAAAAAGGTTTCTAGAGCATCTTTAGCAGAAATATCATGGCCAAATCTGGTCAACATTGGACTAAGCAACATTGGTATTTTTGTTAATATATATTATCATGAGTATAAATACTTGCTTCTGATTACGGCAGTTCGACTTTTGGGAAAACTGTTGTGCACGCGAGAATTTAGCCACCGCACAAAATTTGCTTAAGGAAAAATTAAGATTATGACCAATGAAGTTGCAAAAAAATTACCCCATCACGTCGTTATTGTTGGCGGGGGTTTTGGTGGACTTCATGCGGCCATGTCTTTAGGAAATATTGATGGTGTGCAGGTAACACTGATCGATAAGCGCAATTTTCACCTCTTTCAGCCCCTGCTGTATCAAGTGGCAACCGGTGGTTTGTCGCCAGCAGATATATCTTCACCCCTGCGATCGATCCTCAACAAACAGCGAAATGTCAAAGTGCTCATGGGGCAAGTCAAAAATATTGACCCCCAGCACAAGAAAATTTCTTTAAGCAAAAGTGAAATCACCTATGACAGCTTAATCGTAGCCACCGGAGTTAGCCATCACTACTTCGGTAACGATCAATGGGCAGAGACCGCTCCGGGCCTAAAGACCGTTGAAGATGCCCTAGAAATGCGGCGGCGAATTTTCATGGCTTTTGAAGCAGCCGAAAAAGAAGATGACATCGAAAAACGGCGGGCTTGGCTCACCTTCGTCATTGTGGGCGGCGGACCAACTGGTGTGGAATTAGCTGGGGCGATCGCTGAACTGGCTTATAGCACTCTCAAAAAAGATTTTCGCAGCATTGATACTGCCGAAGCCAAAATTGTTTTAGTAGAAGGACTCGATCGAGTGCTACCTCCCTACTCACCAGATCTATCGGCAAAAGCAGAAGAATCTTTGATAAAACTGGGGGTTCAGGTACAAACCAAAGCTCTCGTCACCAACATTGCTGACAATGTGGTCATGATTCGCCAAGGTGAGCAAACGGAAACATTACCAGCTCGAACTATTTTGTGGGCAGCCGGGGTGAAGGCTTCGCCTGTGGGTAAAATTTTGGCTGACCATACTGGGGTGGAACTCGATCGAGTGGGCAGAGTGATGGTGGAGCCAGATCTGAGCATCAAGAACTATCCTGATATTTTCGTGATCGGTGATTTGGCCAACTTCACTAAGCCAGACGGTAAATCTTTAGCTGGAGTAGCACCAGTAGCCACTCAAGAAGGTAAGTATGTGGCTGAGCTAATCACCAAGCAGTTAGCTGGTAAAAGCTTGCCAGCTTTTGAATACAATGATGCTGGCAGCTTGTCGGTGATTGGCCGTCATTCGGCAGTAGCAGATATTGGCTCAGTAAAGCTATCAGGATTTTTTGCCTGGTTAATTTGGGTGTTCGTACACATTTATTATCTGATTGAATTCGATAACAAGTTAGTGGTATTCATTCAGTGGACCTGGAGCTACTTCACTCGCAAGCGTGGTGCAAGACTAATTACGGGTGATGAATCTCTAGGGCAAATTGGAGTAGACGATCGAGGTGATTATTTTGTAGTCCCCAGGATTAAAGTTAAAACACCCGCCTAAAAAAAATAGACTCTCTATAATTAACAGAACCACCACACACCTTCCGCTCCTTTTTCTCAAAATTTTTAACTTGCAGGCGGGAAGTCCCGCGCTCTACCGACAGGTGAGCGTCGGGTAGTACGGAGTCTAAGATATGTCACTTAAGACAGAAGCAATGGATTTGACAGTCTCTGAACAAAAAATATTAGTCAAGACCATCGAAGTACTTTTGAATTAGTATTTTTGTAACCCTTGCAGAGAGCCAGTTTCATTTTTAATTATTTTTAGCTCCGAAAGGGAGCGGAATGTGGGTTCAAATGAAGGCAATTAACATGTACAATATTACTGTACATATTGTCATTTTATTATGTCTGGCTCAGAGATCACCTACTCCCATGCCCGTGCCCACCTATCCGAAGTCCTCGATCAAGTAGGACACAATCGACAAATTGTCACCGTAACTCGCCGCAATCAACCAGACGTGGCACTTATTGCCGCTGACGAGCTATCCAGCTTACTAGAATCTGTTTACCTACTCCGCAGCCCCGCCAATGCCAAGCGCTTATTTCGATCGATGGAATGGGCAAAATCCGCAGCAGCCATTCCCCAAACTCTAGAAGAACTCAAACAGGAGCTATCTGTTGAGCCGCAGTAAGAAACAAGCCAAAAGCTCAGAACCAACTCCACCAAATTGCTTCTTCCCAGTTTTCAGCCCCGACTTCAAAGCAGACCTCCGCTGGTGGTATCGACAAGAACCAAAAAAAGCCGATCGCATCATGGACTTGGTAGCCGACATTCTCGACGGCGATCCTTTTAACGGCCTGGGCAAACCAGAACCACTGAAATATTTTCCTGAAGCTAATGCTTGGTCTAGACGCATCGACCTTGAGCATCGCCTGACTTACCAAGTTGACCAAAATCGCATTGTCTTTCTCCAAGCTCGGTATCACTACGAGGATTCATGAACAACTGAGCAAATTTTACGAAGAAATAGTATTTTCATTTCGATTATTTTGCTTCAAAGCCTTACCCCGTCAAAATTTAGAATTGCTGTATGGCCTCTATAATTAAATAGCCCCATTAATCAAAACCATGCCCCCAATCCCCCCTCGCCGCTACCACATCACCACCTTCGGCTGCCAAATGAACAAAGCCGACTCCGAGCGCATGGGCGGCATATTGGAATCAATGGGCTTTAACTGGTGCGACGATCCACTCACCTCCGATCTAATTGTCTATAACACCTGTACCATTCGGGATAGTGCAGAGCAAAAAGTTTATTCTTACCTGGGCAGACAAGTCGAGCGCAAACGCCAAGACCCTAGCCTGACTCTAATTGTATCGGGTTGCTTAGCCCAGCAAGAAGGCGAAGCCCTGTTGCGACGAGTACCCGAAATTGATCTAGTAATGGGACCACAACACGCCAACCGCATTGATGAATTGCTTCAGCAAGTTTTCAACGGTCAGCAGATAGTCGCCACCGAGCAAATCGAGATCCTAGAAGATATCACCAAGCCCCGCCGGGACAGCACAGTCAGCGCTTGGGTAAATGTAATTTATGGCTGCAACGAACGCTGTACTTACTGCGTAGTGCCAGGAGTGCGGGGTGTCGAGCAATCTCGAACACCCGAGGCAATTCGATCGGAAATCATAGACCTAGGACAACAGAGCTACAAAGAAGTCACCCTACTCGGTCAAAACATCGATGCCTATGGTCGTGATTTACCCGGCACCAAAGCCAATGGTCAAAACCTGCATACCCTCACTGACCTGCTCTATCACATCCACGATGTGGAAGGGATCGATCGATTCCGGTTTGCCACCAGCCATCCCCGCTACTTCACCGATCGATTAATTACCGCCTGCGCCGAACTACCCAAAGTCTGTGAGCATTTTCATATTCCTTTCCAGTCTGGCAATAACGACATTCTCAAAGCTATGGCACGGGGCTATAGTCACGAAAAATATCGGCGAATTATTGATACCATTCGCCGCCAACTGCCCGATGCCACTCTGGGTACCGATGTAATCGTGGCCTTTCCTGGTGAAACTGATGCCCAGTTTCGAGACACTTTGAAGCTCATTGCAGATGTAGGGTTTGATATGGTAAACACCGCAGCCTACTCGCCGCGCCCCGGTACTCCGGCAGCAACTTGGCCAGATCAGCTCAGCGAAGAAGTAAAAGTAGAGCGGTTGCGGGAAGTGAACGAGCTGGGTAGAACCATCGCCGAACAGCGATCTCAGCGATACTTAAACCGAGTAGAAGAAATCTTAGTAGAAGCCCAAAACCCCAAGAACCCCAGCCAGGTACTAGGCAGAACTCGGGGTAATCGGTTGACTTTCTTTGCCGGAGAAATCAGTGAGCTACAAGGACGTACCGTGCCGGTGCGAATCACCCAAGTACGTCCCTACAGTCTTACTGGCCAGCAGGAGCCGGTGGTTTAATATCAATAGGTGGTTTGTCATCAGGAGACAGAGGCTTAGCAAGCTTGGGATCAGAAGTCTGTGATTTAACATCAGCGGGCTGCGCATTAGCAGGGGTCAGTATTAGTACCCCCTCACTACGGTAAGTATCACCATCTAACTTGCTCCCGATCGCCATGCCTTCGATCGTTTTCAGTAAACTGAAATATTCAGATGGCATATTAGCTGTGTATTGTTTCAGCGCGTCACCTTGTAAAACATTCACCAACTGTCGAAAGTTGACATAGGTAAGCCCTTGGTCACTAGCTGGCATGGCACTGATAACTTTTTGGAAATCAGCACCTTTGCTGAGTGGCTCGGTGATTGCAGTGTTTTTGGTAGACAAGAAAACCGTTTTGTCATCGATCGATCCATAGCTCAAAAGGCTCCCGGCACCCAATGGGCTAGCAATATCATTGATGGTTTTTCCATCTGAAGATTGTCGGGGCTTGATTGCGACTTTGCCAGCGCTTAAACCTTTGACCATCGAATCTAAAGATTTTTCGTTAGATTTTGGTTCATTACCCTCAACTACGGCGGTAATTCCTAGACCAGTAAAGCTGCCCAGTAAGCCTTCGCTTTGAGGGAAGATACCGATCGCGTATTCGCCACCCAGCCAGCCAAAGACATCTTTGTCTAGATCAAGTTTGGTTTGAGTACGGAATTCTTTGCGCAAGTTTTCGATCGCTCCCATGGTTTGAGGATCGCTGGCCGATTGCTTAATGGTTTCATCCCAGATGTTTTTGATCCCAGATCCATTTAAGACCAGCAAGCTATCTGCCGGAAAGTTAGCCAGGACTTTGCCGCTGGTGGTGGGGAGCTTGAAACTATTGTCGTTCATTTGGGTGAGCGCCTTGGCCCGCAGTCCTTGGTCATCAATGCCCATACCCGCCACAAAAGACTGTGCTTTTACCAGCTTGGTAATTTGATTGCTGTCTAGTTTATTGTTGCCTTTATTAATTGCTGCTGCCATGCGAGGGAAGTCAACATAGACCGAAGCGATCGGGTTAGGTAAATTGAGGCGACCGCTGGCGAAGAATTGGTTGCCATTTTTTTGGCTAAAAGATGCGGAGCCTTTGAGAGTATCGATCGATTTTTCTACGGTTGCTCGATCGGCTGAACCTACTAGCCAGTCATCGGAGTAAGCTACATGAAAAGGATCTTTACCGCTGACTGACCAAATTTTGGCTCCTTTGTAGTTACTTTCGGTGGTGGGGTCTTTGCTTTTTCCTTTGAGTTTGTTCAGAAAGTTTAAGGCCATGACTGGGTTTTTAACTTTACTGACGGCTAAAATTGTTGGTTTTTCTGCGGCTTTTTCGTTGGCAAAGGAGGCGATCATCACGTTGCCCAACCAGGGCTGAACATCTTTGGCAAAGTCGATGTCACCGACGGTTTCTTTTTGAATTTGTTGGATCGATCGATCAATGAGCTGTTTGGCTGCGGGATTGCCAAAGCGATCGAGTTTGCTCCAAACTTTGGGATCAGTGGCAATGTAGCCAACAGCATAAGCTGCTTCGGGGACAGCCATGGCTAGCTGCTCTGGTCGATCTCCGGGGTCTTTGGTTTGCAGATAGTAATATCCGCCTGCACCTGCTACCGTTGCGGTTGTGAGCAATGCTGCTGCGATTGCGGTACTTTTTGCCATGTTCCTCTCTCTCTCACCAATGTACTACTTCATGTTATCGCAGGGTTTGGTAGATTGCGGCACTTGCTAGCTTTGGCCTTCGAGGTTAGCGATTCTAGATCGATGATGGCGGAGATATGGGAGATTGTTAGAATTCGATGCCGGGTTGGGCTTTGATACCTTGTTCTTTGAAGGGGTGTTTGAGTATCTGCATTTCTGTGACTAGATCAGCATGTTCGATTAGTTCTGTTGGGGCACCGCGTCCGGTGAGAATAACATGAGTGTTAGCGGGCTTTTGGCGGAGTCCGGCAAGGACTTCTTCGACTTGTAGGTAGCCTAGTTTGAGGGCGATGTTTACTTCGTCGAGTAAAATGGTGCGGTAGTTAGAGTCTAGGATGTATTCTAAGGACTTTTGCCAGGCGGCTTGAGCCATTTGGGTATCTCGATCACGGTCTTGGGTATCCCAGGTGAAACCTTCGCCCATAGCGTGAAACTCTAACTGGTCAGCGAATTTGGAGAGGACGTTTTTTTCGGCAGGTTCCCAGGCTCCTTTAATATATTGAATGATCGCTACCCGGTAGCCATGACCCAAAGACCTTAAAACCATGCCCAATGCAGCGGTGGTTTTGCCTTTGCCGTTGCCGGTGTTGACAATTACCAAACCTTTCTCGGCGATCGCGGTGGCTATTCGATCGGCCTGAACTTCTTGGCGGCGCTGCATTTTTTGCTGGTACTGCTCGGTGGTAAGATCGGCCATGGCTGTTTAGGATTAGAGACATTTTGATAATAGGGTCTAATGGTACCTATCGTCCTATCAGTAATCTGTCGATCATTGAAAACGACAGCGCAGCCATCGATTCAACAATCTTCGCGATAGGGCAATCTCCTTCAGTCGTTAAAAATCACGATAGAATGGTGCAATATTTTCTCCTTTCAACTTATGTCAATTCCACCACAATCTCAGTTAGAGTCTCCCGCCCAGCTGAATAGTGAAATAATACTTTGCCAGCATTGCCTCCGAACTGCCAGTAATGGTATTAAATGTAAAGGTCTATGTGTTGCTGATAGTGATTACTAAAACTTAGCTACTTGTGATTCAATCGTTGTTTTTTACTATGTAGAAACTGCTAGACAATTCCTTGGATCCCAGCGTCCGCACCGGACTAGCACATCTAATTGAGGATAAAATTTGCACTGCTGCTAGTGATCGTCATATCGTACTCGATACCCTCTATTAATTTAACCACTGTAATTACACGGAGATTGATGTTTTCTTCCGGACAGGCAATCGGCATTTGCGTAGAACTACGGATCTCGCTTAGTTATTTGGGTGGTTATGTTGGTCATGGCAATGTTCCATCTCACTGCAACTACTGATTCTGATCATGCTTAAAAAAATTCTCTTGCCTTGTCTTGCTGCGGCAATCGTTTTACCATTCTCCTTGAGTGTTCAGGCCGTGATTGCTGCTCCAGGTATTTTTCCGTTGAGCTTAGCTGCATCTGGTAAAACTTTATCTAACTCTGAACTTAGTAGCATCAAAAAAGAAATTGCTGGACTACTCCAAGCAATGAATACTAGAGATACTAAGAAATATTTAAGCTATTACTCTAAAAAATATCAAGCTAATCGATTGGGTAATAAAGTTGATTACAACAATCTTAGTTTAAATGCAAAAGCTTCACTAGAACTGTTGAAGGCATTTGGAGTTAAAATTGGCGCTCAAGATGTCAGAATTGCTAGCATTGGTAATAACAAGGCAACTGCTGAAATAATTTACAAAATAGATCTATCTAAAGATTCTCCCTTTGCTAATGAACGAGCTAATGTCAAGAAAGATAAGCCTCGTGGGATATTTATGACCATGGAAAAAATCAATGGCAGATGGCTAGTTATTTCAGATGAAGCTTTGATAGTTAATGAGCCAGAAACATCGGTTACTGCTAATAGTCAAAAACCAGCAGCAATTGATAAGACTTCAGTAACAGCAATTACCGCTCAAGATCAAAAGTTTTTCGCAGGTTTTTTCAATCGTCATCTAGATGCCTTAAACCGTAAGAATCTTAATGATTATTTAGCTACCCTGGATGCTAGCTCTCCACAGTACAAGAAAATCAAAGAAGAAACAATACAGTTATTTAAAGAATATACTTTGAAATATACAGTGCAATCTGTCAAACTTGTTTCACGCGATAAAAATGAGGCCGTCGTAGAAATGGTAGCTACGGTGAAGAAAATTAGTGGTGGTGGCTTTAAAGACAGCAAAATGAAGACTACTAACTTTCTTAAGAAAAGCAATGGTAAATGGCATATTTCTGACACTTCGATCGACTCTGTAACTGAGTTAGTAGCTAGTACGAAGCCCAAAAATCGGTGACATCTCCCAACACCTCCCTTGCGGGTAGGTATGGGCTTCTCGTCAGAGACCCCGCAGGATCTGTACGACTTCCTTAGAGGTAACATCGGTAATA
>JAYUSV010000366.1:0-4456 GCA_043755495.1 Synechococcales cyanobacterium | reverse complement strand
CACCGGAAATGCTGTGGTGTTCCAGCCCACAAAAGCACAAGAAAGAAAAGCCATAAAAGCCAATCCGCCTAAACTGTAAGATAAAACAGCATCGGCTTTAATTTTGACGACCTTGGTAACAAGGTCAAATGGCGGAATTAAAATATGCCAAATCCCCCCAATAATTAAAATGCCAGCAATCCACAAATGTCCACCAACAATGTCTTCTAAATTGTTGACACTCGCCATTCCAGCTATATTCCAAGCACCATGGTTACTACCCCACAAATAGCCAAAAATTATACTGGGATCTGTAGTAGGTGAGGTAATTACTCGCACCTGATGCAGATTACCATCATAAATCCCACCCCAGGCTGTGGCTTTTAGTACTAACCCTAATGCTCCTAAACCCAATAAAATTAAGTGATGCCCCAAAATCAGGCCAAGCTGCCGACCATCATTCCACTCGTAGTGAAAACGAGCAACTCTAATGGAGCCGTCAGACAGCTTAGCTGGGCCACGAAAAATGTGGAATAATTCCCCAGCAGCTAAAACTGCGGATGATATTAGGTGAACCATCCCAACTACTAAGTATGGGTAAGTATCTAGCACTACACCACCATCGCCAACGCCCAAGCCTAAAGTAGCTAAATGCGGTAATAGCAAAAAATTTTGATCGGCCAAAGATAAACCGGGCTGCCAGCGAAGTACTTCACTGACGGTCGTAGATCCAGCCCAAAACATGATTAGCCCCGCATGGGCTAAATGCGCTCCTAAAAGCTGGCCAGAAAAGTTTACTAGTTTATAATTGCCAATTAACCAAGCTAAGCGGGGATTATTATCAGCAATTGATCGATCTAAAGATATAGTCATAATTCACCTCATCAAAGTTTCAATAAGAAATGTAGAGAAGCCCAGGTTTCAAGGATTGGAGGAGACTTCTCTACAAAAAGCAACCAGCAGAATTTAAGGAGCGGTTTTAGCTGGTTGTGCTTGTTCTATCGCAGGTTTGGGTTCTTCGGCGATCGCCTCAATTGCGTCGGTAACTCGCTTAAAGTCGAAGCCCATTGCCCGCAGTGCGTGCCACAAATGCCCCTGTAAAAAGAAAAATGCCAAGAAAAAGTGCCCATTGGCTAACCAAGCTCTGGCCGTATGACCGATCGCCAACTTGGTAGTATCTTGGAAATAAGGCGAAATGCCTAACTTAACATCTAAAACCGCTCCATAAAACTCTGGGGGATAGGCCAAAGTATTTACAGCACAGAAATAAGCAGCTACAAAGCCCGCCAAAGCAATACCGCCTAAGGAGTATGATAAGATCGCTTCACCCGACCAAATTAGGGCTTTCTTAGCCCAAGGTAACGGTTCTCTGATAATGTGCCAAACTCCACCTAAAATTAACATCGTCCCGACAAATACATGACCACCCACTAAGTCTTCTAGGTTATTTACTTGGGCGAAGTGAGTTTGGTAGCCCCAAATTACTGTCGGATCTAAAGTTGGTGCAGTCACTACTCGCACATCATGGATGTTTACATCGTATAGGCCGCCCCACATGGTGGCTTTAGCCACCAGTAGCAAAGCACCCATGCCTAAAAAGAGTAAATGGTGGCCAAGAATCAGCCCTAATTGTTTGTGGTCATCCCAGCTAAAGTGAAAATCTTTGGCTTTACCTTTGGCAGTGCTTAAATCTGCCGGAGCTTTAAAGCAGTGGAATAAGGCCCCTGCCCCTAACACTGCCGAAGAAATAAGATGCACCATACCCACTGCAAACATTGGATAGGTATCGGTGATAATGCCGCCTTTGCCCACGCCTAAACCCAATGTAGCCATGTGAGGGAGCAAGATTAAGCCCTGCTCACCCATAGCTATTTCAGGATTGTAGCGAGATAGTTCAAATAGAGTCATAGCCCCGGCAAAGAAAGCAGTAAGTGCCGCTTGACCAACGTGAGCAGAAATAAATAGTCCTGATAGATTGGCAAAGCGGGAGTTACCAGCCCACCAATCGTAAGTTATCTTCGTTTTGCCATAAGTTTGCATGATTTTACCTCTTGTTAATAAATTTAGGAAATAGCTATTGCAATTCCCATTTTTGGCCTGCTAGCTGAGCTTGACGCTTAGCTAAACTCATCTGTTTTTGGTACAGAGCCGATCGAGCTTGGGCTGCGTGCCAAATATGCCCGAGCAGCGCGATGATGGCCAAGGCCACATGGCTAGTAGCTAACCACGTGCGTAAACTGGGTACTGCACCACCCAGCCCTTGTAGCCCCGTTGTCCCATAAAACACCTCTGGGTAGACGGTGTCGTTGACAGTGACAAAGTAGGCTGCCAATAAACCCATGTAAGAAAGAGCCAAAAGGCTATAGCTCAAATAGGCATCGCCTGACCAAGTGAGCAGCTTTTGTGCCCAAGGCAGCGGGGTACTAATAATGTGCCAAATGCCACCGCCAATACAAAAGAGTCCGACAAAGAAATGACCGCCTACCACATCTTCAAGGTTATCTACTGCTGCCATGCCATGCCAGCCATGACCACCAAGTAAATAGCTCAGAATAGCGATGATCCTAAGGTTGGGGGTGATCGATCGAACCACCCCCGCATGGGCGCCGCCTGACCACCAAGGAATTTGGCTAGCTGAAGATCTGGTGAGGGTAACGTTAGCCATAAGTTCTATTCCTGCTTTTAAACCCCGAAGGTAGTCCTGATTTGGGCGACCCACTGCTTAACTCGTTGATCAGTTAGCTCGGGCTGATTGTCTTCGTCAATGCCGAGACCGACGAATTTGCCATTTTTGACTGCTTTAGATTCCGAAAAATCGTAGCCCTCGATTGACCATTCACCAATGGTTTTACCACCTCGCTCAGTAATTTTTTCCTCTAAAATACCAATAGCATCAAGGTAGTTGTCGGCATAGCCGATTTGATCGCCAGTACCACAGTAGGCAATGGTTTTGCCATTAAAGTCGATTTCGTCTAACTCCAGGAAAAAGCCATCCCAGTCTGACGATAGTTCACCGACGTTCCAGGTGGGAGCGGCAATGATAATTCGCTCATAAGAGTTAAAATCTTCCACCTCTACTTGAGACATATCATAGAGTGCCACGATATCACCGCCAAACTCAACTCTAATTAGTTCTGCTACTATTTCGGTTTTACCGGTCTGGGTGCCGTAAAATAAGCCAATCTTTGCCATAGCTAACAAATTTCTCCGAATAATGAAAACAAGTCAACTCGTTGTTGCTTTTCACTGGGCGGTTTTCTGAGCCAGATAGTCTCAGTTCCATCAATCTGTAGGAAGGGACTAAGGACAGAATTATTTTTTGAAGTCACTGTTTGTTTCATAGGTGCAAGACCTTATTGAGTATCAGTAAAATATTTAGTTATTGAAAATAGTTTGCAATAACATTTCAATCTTTAGTTTACCCGTATCAAGCTAAATCGCAGTGTATCTTTTGTAACAAATAGCTGTAAATGCCGCTCAGCAAGCTTTTAAATTTAATAATTCAAGAAAGATTCTCAAAAAATGATCAGCATACAGGCCAATGATTACGATATTCTTGCCTTGCAAGCCTATTGATAATCTTTACTATTCTATTCTGTTGCTTGGCGTAACAATTATTAACATAAATAACTACAATAAGAATTGTTATATCAATCTATACAAGCTGCACAATAAAAAACAGAGCATGATCGGTTAAACCACACTCTGGATATTAAAAGCAATATTTGTTGGTTAATTAGACTCTAAAATTACCTAGGCAACTTCCTTCAATAGGAAAGAACGAGTGCCAACAGTATCAACGTTGGCAGCATTCTTATAAGCGTAAGTGCCTGTTGCTACAATGTCACCAAAATTATTAACACTTACCGCATTAGTTAGAGTAACCGCTGCTCCATTGACAGTTAAAGCACTTGTAACTAGAGAATTGAGATCAGTTTGTACACCCAAACTCCAAACATAGGCACGGTTGGTGCCTGTGGCTATTTGGGAAGCTCCTACTACGGTGCCAAACTCATTGATTTCGTTGGCGGAGCCAGTTCTACCGCCGAGGCTACCGATCGAGGTATATTCACCATTGTGGAAGAGGAATGGTGAGCTGGTGGCTGTTGCTCCCGAGCCGTTGCTACTAGCACCGATAATACTACCGGCATTATTAATATCGATCGCGCGAGCTTGCTCATCACCAAATGTACCTAAGTTTTCTAAGACATATTGGCCACTAGCATCAATCCGCCAAACTGCCGCAGTAAAAGTCTCATCGCCATTTAACACCCCATCGGTATCTACGAAACCAACAACAGTACCCTGGCCGTTAATGCCCTGAGCAGTACCACCATCGCCACCTAGACCAGCTAATTTTGTCCGAGTGCCATCGGTATCGATAAATAATGGTGTTTCAAAGGCTCTAGCAACGCCCCCAGCATCTGTGACAGACTCAATCAGGCGGCCAGAAATTTGGTTGCGATTATTAACATCC
>JAYUSV010000365.1:0-4465 GCA_043755495.1 Synechococcales cyanobacterium | reverse complement strand
TATCGTGAGCATGAATTTCAAAACATGGCTCAAGCACAGCGCCAAGCTGGTTTTAGCTTTAATACACTGAAGGATTTATTTGGAATGAAATAGCCCTGCTAAACCGAGAGCTTCGGTAACTTCTCAGAAATGGGCATTGGGTCAGTTGGTTGTTCTTAGTCAGTCCGAAAGTGAATTTAAAGGTGAATTAATATTTGCCCCAGGTGTTAAATTAGATGTTAAGGGAAGAATCCTACTTTCAGCAGACTCCCTTCCCGCAATGTTTGAAGCTATGGGTGAAGGATTTGTTGGCCCCACTAAGGGAGCGATCTATAAAATCATCGGATGGTATCCAACCTCATTAAATGGGATCGATCAGTTGAATGTTTGCGGCTCCGTGCTAGCAGTTCGCGGTCCCGATTCTAGTCCGGAAAAAGATCTTGGAGGAATGCCAGTTGGTACGGTAGGTACTTTTATCTTAGCCCCTGCCTAATCGGGTCGAGGAGAGGTTTTCTCTCTCCCCTCCCACCCTAAGCTCTCTGAAGCCAGAGGTCACTTCTTTGGGCTAGAATGGAATGGTTAGTCACAGAAAGGTCAATCTAATGACAGTTCGCCAAAAACGTTACAGCAAAGAAGAGTTAGCCCGACGGGGAAAAGAACTCTATGAGTCCAGCATTCAACAACAAATTGAGACCGAAAATGAAGGCAGGATTGTGGCGATCGACATCGAAACGGGTGTCTTTGAAGTAGCCAAAGATAGTCTTACCGCTTCCGATCAACTATTGGAACAGTACCCAGATGCT
The DNA here is from genome assembly GCA_043755495.1 of Synechococcales cyanobacterium. Classification (GTDB taxonomy): domain Bacteria; phylum Cyanobacteriota; class Cyanobacteriia; order Cyanobacteriales; family Chamaesiphonaceae; genus JAAFHZ01. The sequence goes on along the minus strand of JAYUSV010000365.1, from coordinate 3,683 downwards.
CAAATTTGGTTTGTACGTATTGGACATCGGGCGGTACATCGGATTGGCTTCGTTAGCTCAAATGTATTGTAATGATCTTAGGCAATGTTAATGCAAATCGTGAAGCGATCATCCAGATCGCTGTTTTGAACGATAACAAACAAAGCAAGGCGATCAAAGCAGTTATTGATACTGGTTACACCGGTGATTTGATGCTTCCAAGGGCAATCGTTGATGAGTTGCGGTTGACTCTTCGAGGCATACAGGATGCTATTTTGGGAGATGGCAGCATCAGGATCTTTGAAATGTATGCTGGTTCTGTTATTTGGGACGGGCAAGTCCGAAGGGTTGAGGTTAATGCCTCGGAAACGGAGTGCTTGATTGGAATGGGATTGTTGGAAGATTACAAGCTGGAAATAGAAGGAAGATCTGGTGGGATGGTCAAGATTTTTCCCCTATGACGTAGGCAAAGAATTCATAAAAGACAGTCTAACAAACCGGTTGGAGCGGACTGGCAAAGAATCTTAATACAAGGCAAAGTTTGTAGTAGCTGCTCAACCGGAACGTTATACGGCTACAGTCAATCCAGTAAAAGAAACAATGAATTTACAAAATCTCCAGTGGACAAAAAATGTTAGACCCGCTGAGGGCTGGGCTTACAATAAATTCAAAGTTACCGATTTATTCAAATTGGCTTGGAAGGACGATGAAGCGAATGCCAATAGACCTGAAAGATACGATTTGATTCTGCTGAGGCAACATGGATACGTTACGCATTTAGTCAAAGTTCTGAATCGTCAGGCTGAACGTGACGACGATCCAAATGTGTTTAACATCTATCGTATCGTTGAAGTGGTGTGGTCGATCGATTGTAGCAATCCACCTGCATCAGCCAGAGCAGAAGTTATATTTGGCTATCCAGAAGTTCAGGATTATATGGGTGGCGATGCCATGAAGCTAGGGGATTTGCCCACTTTCAAAAAAGCCTGGGATGCTAAAGGTGGGATTCCTGCCTTTCAACAGCACGTTCAATCCTCGCTTATAGACATTTAGGATACAGAGAGTATGAAGGCTTGCTATACTTGGAATGTACCTAGGTCAGTTGTTTGCCATGAAGTACCCTTTTCATACCCAATCGAAGCCAGTTGTTGGTGAAGAAGCGCGAAAGCTAATCGAGGCGATCGAAGCAGGTCAAGCCGTCACCAACGAGCGTGCTCTTGCATTAGCCAAACGTATCGCCGATCGTCGTAATCAAGTTCAAGCCGATGCCCAGTCAAAGTAAATTTGAGGGGATCGACTTTTCCCAGATTCCAGTCGAACGCCTTACCCCTGATATCCTCAACTTAGGACAGGGGTTTCGTTGTCTGCGGGGAGAATTTGTAACCTATTGGAAACAAGGCAGAATTAAGCGAGAAGCAGATGCTCACATTTGCCACTGCTGGGCAGTCCGCAGTGGGGATTCTCTAGCAGGTTACATCACCCTTCTAGCTGACAAATTACAAGTTGAAAACCCAATCTTGGTGGAAGAGGGCGTAAAGTATCAGACTTTTCCTGCCATCAAAATTGGTTTACTGGCTGTCGATAGACGTGCTAAAGGAGCTGGTCGTCATCTGGTGGAGTGGGCGATCGAGTATGTTGTGTCTGAAATCGTTCCTGTTGTTGGGGTGCGGTTCGTTACAGTAGATGCGTTATACGATCAAGATGTTGAACCAGCTTATGATGCGTCAGGATTTTATACCAAGCTAGGATTTGACTTTGCCGACCCTCATGAAAACCTTCCACCAGAAATGCCTTACCGCACGATGTATTTCGATCTGAAGCCTGTAATCGAACTGTTTAATCCACAATCTTCGGAAACAGAATCAGGCTAAATATTTAGACTGTATAACAAACCCGTTGCACACCGACCAAATTTAGTCGATAATCCCAAAAAGCTTCTAGCAGCGGGTGAACGGGAACGTTAGACTACATTGTTTACGTACTTTTGGTTTGAGAGGTTATATGGCGACTATTGTTAAAACTGATGAGCTTCTGGGTCGAATTAATAATGAATTTGTTGGGTATCAAGTGGAACAACCACTGATGACGTACATTGACAACACGGAAACCACTGATTTGATTATTGGAAGCGTCACATCAGGACATAAGGTTATGGCGAGAGGAAGTTGTAAGATAGCATCTCTAACAGGTCATACTGGTGATATCAAGCTAAAAATCGATGACGAAGATGCTAGTCAATTCTGGAAGACCTACCCCACGCTGAACCTTGAGTTCCGCTATGAAAGTTGGACTCACGGGGAGAAATGGATTTATCCCGGTGGTGTTTTCGTGGACAATGTTTGGGACAACTCATACCCACAGGGTACGATCCGAGCAGTGCTCTCACTTCAACCACAACAAAATGGCAAACTTCATCTAGAAATTATCGTAGATGCAGATCATGACGATAGACCGGGACACTTTATCAGGGATATCGTAGCACCATCACTAGTCAATCGACTCGACTGGATTGTGGAGAATATGACAAACACTTCGGTCGATACATAACTACAAAATCAACTATCTGTTAAGTAAATCGCTTGAGTAGAGTGATTTTATGCCATAGAGACATTAGCCGGTAAATTTCAGTTTGTGACCCTCAACCCTCAAGCCTAGTTGAAAGGACAATACGGAGGTTAATTGTGTCATGCGCTCTTGTGATCCAAGTCGGAGGACATCAATAGATTGCCCGACATGTACTGACGAAAGAGTCAAAGTCTTGCTAAAATAGAATACCAGTGACCACCCCAAAACCATGAAATATCCTTTTCACACCGTATCCAAGCCTGTTTCTGGCAGTGAAGCTGAAAAGTTGGCGCAAGCTATCCAAAATGATGGCCATGTTGCCAACGAAACCGCCCTTGCTTTGATGAAGCAGATCGCCGCCCGTCGGAAGTCTGAGAATGCCTCCAAGTAGTAAGTTCGCTAACATCGACTTTTCCAAAATGCCCGTTGAGTGCGTCACCCCCGATCTGAGTGGTTTAGGTCAGGGGTTTCGCTGTTCACGAGGTGAATTTGTTACCTACTGGCGACAAGGGCGTATTCAACGAGAGATCAACGCCCGCATCAGTCAATGCTGGGTTCTACGGAGTGAAGACTCTTTGGCTGGTTATGTCACTCTGATCGCTGACAAATTGGATCTCGATCAGCCGATCCTAATTGATGAAGGCGTTCAGTACCAAACCTTTCCGGCTATTAAGATTGGCTTGCTTGCGGCTGATAAACGAGCAAAGGGTGCGGGTCGTAGATTAGTGGAGTGGTCGATCGAGTATGTCGCAAGTGAAATTGCACCTGCGATCGGTGTTAGATTCCTGACGGTTGATGCTCTGTATGATGAAGACATGACACCGCCTTATGATGCTTCTGGCTTTTATCAAAAGTTCGGCTTCTGTTTTGTTAATGCCGAAGAAGTTTTACCACCTTCTACTCCCTACCGCACCATGTACCTCGATCTCAAGCCACTGATAGATCTGTTTGATGATTCTACCTCTGGACTAAATAACAGCTCGACAGTCTAACAAACCCGTTGCACACCGACTGAGTTGGGCTAAAAATCCTAAACAGTTTCTACTCCCTTCCCGTCATAAGAATATAGACGGAATGCGTGGGTAAAAGCCTTGCTCAGAGCCAAAAAAGATCCATGTTCTTCTAGCGGGAAGGGAGTA
>JAYUSV010000364.1:0-4489 GCA_043755495.1 Synechococcales cyanobacterium | reverse complement strand
GACTTTGGTATCGGGTTTATTTCCAACAACGTCATGTTGCCAATCCTAGATTTTTTCTATGGAATTGTGCCCAACTATGGTTTGGCGATCGTCGCTCTCACCCTCGTAATTCGCTTTGCGCTCTACCCCCTTACTGCCGGATCAACCCGCAGTATGCGCCGCACTCGCATCTCTCAACCCCTGATGCAAAAGCGGGTGAAGGAAGTGCAAGAAAAGTACAAAAACGACCCGCCTAAACAGCAAGAAGAAATGAGTGCCATCTACAAAGAGTTTGGCAACCCATTGAGTGGCTGTTTACCGTTGGTGTTTCAAATGCCCGTATTGTTTGCCTTGTTTGCAACATTACGGGGATCACCATTCTCCAACATCGATTACAGCGTCAACGTGAACGTTGTTCCCAAAGACCAAATTGCTCAGATCCAGCCCCAGCCGTTTAACAGCGAACCCCACAGCATTTATTTCAGCGATAACTTTCATGCCCCAGTAGTGGCTGATATTGCTACTGGTAATGTGTTCGGTGAAGGTCAATCGGCCAAAATTACTTTTCAGACCGTTGATGGCAAAGCTTTATCAGAAGTGTTAACTCAGTACCCCGGCACTAAAATTGCCCCGACTTGGACGGTGGCCAAAGGTGAAGATAAAGTTAAAATCTCTGCCGATGGTTCGATCAAAGCCCTCGCTGCTGGAGAAGCTACCATCAAAGGCACGGTACAAGGAATTGCCGCTGACACCGGATTCCTATTTATTGATGCTCTTGGTCACGTTGGAGCTAGAGATCCTGATGGCACGATCCATTGGGATGTGTTGGGAATGATTATTTTCTTTGGCCTGAGCTTATACGTCAGCCAAAATCTCACCGGACCCAAGCCTGATCCCGCCGGTTCTGATACCCCCGAAAAAGATGCTAGCCAGCAAGCTGTCAACAAATTCACCCCGATTATTTTCTCGGGAATGTTCTTGTTCTTCCCTTTGCCAGCCGGAGTTTTGATGTACATGGTGATTGGGAATGTCTTTCAGACTATCCAGACCTACATTGTTTCTAAAGAACCTCTGCCAGCCGATTTGCAAAAGATTGTAGACTCTCAAGAGCAAGAAAAAAAATCTAAAGAAGGTCGTGAAAGTTTGCCTTTTGAAAAAGGTAAAAGCAAAAACTCCAAGAAAAAGGCAACCGACTCATGAGCATCGCCGCTAAGCAGTGGTTAGAAGAAGTCTTAGACCTTGCTGGTTTTACGGTGAGTATCGAGGATCAGTCGATCAATAATCAGCAATGGTTAGTGATTGACTCCCAGGCCCTCACTCCGGGGCAAGTCACCACCTTGATTGGTACCGACGGTGCGGCTCTAGACGCCTTGCAATATTTAGCTAATGAGGCTTTTGTGGCAGGGTCCGCGATTGTGGTGGAGCTAGATGGCTATCGGCAAAAAAGATCTTCAGAACTGAAAATCATTGCCGATCGAGCGGCTGAACATGTGCGCAGTACTGGCACCGAATATGAAATGCCCCCCTTATCGGGGGCGGCGCGGCGAGAGCTGCACAGCTTTTTTGAAGCCGCTGCTGACTACCCCGATTTAACCACTACCAGTAGGGGTACAGATGCCGATCGACGGTTGGTAGTAGAGCTGAAATCGCCCTAAGCGAAAAAAAACATGGAAAAAGTTTTCATTCCCCATCTGTTTCGTCATGAACGCCATACCCTGAAAATTCCAGTGGATGGGATGATTCTTGATTTAGCAACTCTCACCCCAGTACGCGGTCAAATCACCGTGCAGCATCAGGGTACTTTTTTAAATGTAGCAGCGATAGCCGAATCGATTATTACTCTGGCTTGTCATCGCTGCTTACAGCAATACAACCAGCGGCTGCAACTAGATACTAATGAGGTGATTTGGCTAGACGAAGCAGCCGATGACAGCTATGACGGCCCGATCGAACTGCGAGTAGATTTCAATGATTTGATCGAAAAATTACATCCTGAAGGCCATTTTGATGCCGAAACCTGGCTGTATGAGCAGCTCTGCTTGTCTTTGCCCCACCGTCAGCTTTGCAGCGAAGACTGTCCCGGCTTGTTACCACCAGATAGTCAGCCAGTGGTGGTAGAAGAGACTACAGTGCTCGATGGTCGGTGGGGTAGCCTAAAATCTTTGCTAGAAAAATCTGAGTAGCGATCACATGACCACCAAAAAGCCCAGCTAATTAGCTGGGCTTTTGTTCTACGGAGAGAGAGGGATTCGAACCCTCGTTAAAGTTACCCCTAAACAGCATTTCCAGTGCTGCGCCTTCAACCGCTCGGCCATCTCTCCAAAGCTTATCTAGGATAGCTTGCAGTCACGACCAGTGTCAACAGCAGATCCTAAATATTTCCTGATTGCAACATTAAATCTACCGTTTCGACTAGTTTGGCCGTAGAAAAACCTTTGCTTAAATAGCCATTGGCACCCAAACGAATGGCTTCTTTGCTCCATTCTGGAGACAGCCGCGAAGAAATCACCAAAATTGGCATGTGTAAGCCCATCCGCCGACAGCGATCGATCAAAGTATATCCATCCATTCCGGGCATCTCGATATCTGTAATCATCAATGCAGGTGATTCACCAGCCTGTAACCAGTTCAGAGCATCTACTCCGTTGCTAAAGCTCTGGGTCACAAAGCCATGGCTATCTAAGCTGCTCTCTAAGCGACGGCGAATTAAGGCGGCATCATCGACAATCACAATGCGGGTTTTGCTCGATCGAGGTGCTGGCGGTGCCAGAGTTGAAGTATTTTGCCAGTTATTTAAAATTGCCACCGGATCTAAAACAGCGATCGGCTGACCGTCGATCGTCGAGCTAATCCCCAAAATTCCGGCTGGTGGTAATAATGGTTTAGGAAAAGGTGAGACTAGCAATTCGGTCTGACCAATCAAATCATCAGCAATTAACCAACTAATGCCTTGAGGTAACTTAACCCCAACGGCAACAGCAGTTTCAGGTAACTGCTCATCGACCTGTTGCCAATAGGCGTTTAAGTTCACGGCCCAAACGAAATGATCCCCAACCAATACTTTCCAACCATTGTTTACCTTGGTAGCATCTTCAAAGATCGAAACAGTTTCGGTGATAGTATCGATCGGCAAAGCCACCACTCGATCAGCAACCTGCAACAGAGCACAAGGTAACAATAATTGGGTGACAGGTAACTGTAGCGAAAAAGTTGTACCTTGTCCCAAAGCCGTATTTAAACTAAGCTTGGCACCAATCTCGGATACTTGGTTAGCTACCACATCCATGCCAACTCCCCGCCCAGAAACTTCGTTAATAGTGTCGCGGGAAGTTAATCCTGGTTGGCAAAGTACTGCTAGTAACTTTTGGTTACTACTGGTATCGGTAAGAGCAAAGTTGCCATCTACAGCTTTTTGAGCGAGTTTTTGGGGATTAATTCCGGTGCCGTCATCACTGATTTCTAAGGTGTATATATGACCATGGCGTTGCAAGGTAATTCTGATAATACCGATCGCTAATTTACCCGCAGCGATCCGATCTTCGATCGACTCAATGCCATGATCATAAGCATTGCGAATTAAATGTAATAATACTGGTTCTAATTGATGAATCAAGCCCACATCTAGCTCGATATCTTCATTAGTGACTTCTATTTCAGCAAGCTTATCGTAGCGCTCCACCAAATTTCGCAAAATTCCGCGCGCTTTAGTGGTCAAAGTCCGAAATGGTAACAAGCGACAAGATTCAATCCCGTCCCGGAGCTTAGAAACCTTGCGTTCTAGGGCCGTAAATTGGGTAAGACTATTGTTTCCCAAAGTCTCAATTTCTTGGGCTAACTCTGCCGTCCGCAGAATATTTTCTAATAAACCATTAATGGTGTTATAGCCTTGACGATAACGCTCTGGAGCAGTACTGAAGGCCGATTGACGTAAAAAGGCATAGTCATCCTGCATTTGGCGCAGGCGGGTGATCGACTGGATATTTTCGTCAACCAACAAATTCAACTGGGCAATTTGAGCCTGGAATTTGTGGCTGATGTCAATTATACCCTTGGCCGAAAGCAATGCTATCGCAGCTTGTTGACTGGATAGATCCAGTTTGGATAGCGGGATTGGAATCTGAATTGTTTGGCGATGATTTTTTCCATGCTGATCGACCGGCGGTGGAGCCGGAGCTAAGTTTTCTAATTCACCACCGTTAGCTGCACAATCTTTGAGCATCGCTAAATAAGTCGGCAATGTAGATTTCCATACATAGCTGTCCACATGTTCGACTACTTGCTGACATAGTTCTAGCACCTTAGTCCAACCGCGACCGAACTCCAAATCACTGCCTATTTGTTCAAGATTACTGATGGTTACTTCTGCCGTTTGACGGAGTTTGTCGGGCACAGCAATATCAGTAGCCAGAGCATCAAGCTGCATTTCTAACGGCAACACTACAAAATCAAAGCCCTGTTCTACAAATTCTTGCTGTAACTGTTGGTTATTGCTCCAGTTGGGCAAGTAGAC
>JAYUSV010000363.1:0-4499 GCA_043755495.1 Synechococcales cyanobacterium | reverse complement strand
CTTTGCCCCTGAAGATGGGGAGGTTTCTGATGATACCAAACGAACCTTGGCTGCTGATTACATAGAGCGGATGGGTTACAGTGACTGCCAGTACTTAGTAGTTAGCCACAGCCGATCGGACCACGACCATGATCATGACCACATTCACATTGTGGCTAATGCTGTATCAATGGATGGTAAATGGGTTAACGATTGGATGAACTGGAAACAGTCACAGACCATTTTGCGAGATTTAGAACGGGAATATGAACTGACACCAGTTACTTCGAGCTGGGACAAAGCCCGCGATATCTCAATGGCGACCAGGGCAGACCGACGAGTAGAGCGACAGCTTATCAGTGGTGTGGAGTTAGGTGAAATTGATCGAATCCACGGCATCATCCAAGAAAAAATTAATCTGGCAGGATCAGCACCAACAATTTCCCAGTTTTGTATGCGGCTTCAGGCTCTAGAAGTAGAGACAGTTCCTCGGATTACCAGAACTGGTAAGGTGCAGGGTTTTTCTTACAAGCTGGGTGACGTGGTGACAAGGGGATCGGATCTGGATAATGCTAGTTTCCCCACGCTGCAATCGATGCGAGGAATTAATTATGACCCTGATCGGGACTTGGCGAATCTACGAAAACTGGGACGGAGGGAGAAACTAAAAGTCCATCCAGACGAGCTGCGGGAAGTAGAAAAATCTAGAGAAGAACAGCAGCAGCGTGAATCGGAATCTCCATTAAATGTTGAAGCGATCGAGCCAACTCCACCAGAAACTGATCCATCAATGGATCAGGATTTTGATGGACTGATTGAAGTCTGTGAAGCAATAGCAGCCAATCAAAACAGGGGCAACCCAGATCTCAATAAGCTGATTCCCATGTTCAGGCAGACCGCAAAAAACGATCCTTTACACCGATCGAGGTTGGAAGAATTGGCCAAAGCCTGTGAAGAGAAGACTAATCCTAACCAGCGAGCCAAAGTGGATTTTAATGACATGATTCAGATTCTTCAGAAAGCTCGGGAGGAATCGATAGCCATACTGGAAAGCTATCGATCGGTTGATCTGGACAAGCTGAGGGAGTGGTATCAGCAAGCAGCCAAAATTGGGCGAAACCCTGAGCATTTGAAGAAAATTACTGAAATTGGCCAAACTTTGCGGGATTGGCAAGAGGATAATTCTGTTGGTTGGGATAAGGTTCAGGAGCTAAATTTACTTAATATTCAGCAGCAGATGGCGATCGACAAGACTGATTTTCAGAAGAGCGCTCCTGTTGCAGAAGTACATACAGAAAAAAAAGTAGAGTTGATTGAGAAGTCGAAACCTAAACGGAGTAGAAGTCTTGGTCGATGACTTTGCACTTGAAGGCGGTTAGAGAGGCTACATTTTTGGACAGAGGGGATCATAAAGTGCAGGATTTTTGGCAAAAATGAAACCTCTCTAACCACCGATTTTTTCAGGATCTTCGCTATCTGTAACAGTGGGCTTGTTTCCAAGACCTTGGAGAGATTTTAGGGCAGAAGTGGATTGTTGGCGATCGACCACATTACTGATGAAAGGCTTGAGATATTGGTCGAGATGTCCTTTGCCTGGGTCGTTTAGCTCCGCAGTTAGCGCAGTCAAATATGCAGTTTTGTCTGTCTGCACCCAGTTAATGCTTATTCCAGCCCGGTGTGACATCTCTGTGTGCAAAACCATGATGGTGCGACCGTTGCCATCAAAAAAAGGGTGGGCGTGAGCCAAAGAACCCATGATGTAGCCGGGTCACGGCTTTGGTCGAGTGCATACTCAGTAACCCGGCGAACGTATTGGGATTGGGCAAACATTGAATTGTACCCAGCTTTGCTGATGTTGATACCTGGTGCAGTTACTGATCGATCTTGACCAGCCCAAGGATAAACAGCGCCGAATAAGGTTTTGTGAATTTCTAGGACGTGTTTGTATTCGATAAAGTCAATCTTGGCCAGTGCAGTTACTGATCGATCTAGATTTCTCTGAAATGATGCGTATTCAAGAGATTTGACTTCCTGAATGTCTTTACTGCCAAGAATATTGCGTAAATATCCCTGGGTGTCAAAATCACCAAATGGATCAAAGATCATGCTTGGCGTTGGCGCAGGTACTGGGCATGAAGAAGAGTATTTTCTGCACTTGTCAGAATATTGGCGCGATCGAGTTCGACCAGGAGCCATTCAGTTTTATCAAGTTCAACTTCATTATCAGAAAGCCGTGAGAATGCTTCACCTAGTTCATCAAGCACAGAGTGATGATGTACAATCCCATGTTGGTCGGCAAGTTGTTGAATAGTTTGCTGGGCTGTTAACTGAGGAGTGGTTTGGATTGCGGCCATTAGAAAATCCTTGTAAGCACTGTTGTTAAGCAATTTATCAAGTGTAGCAAAATCATGTTTGGGTTTGAGGCGAAGCATCTCATGCCATTTTCAAATAGTCTAATCTAGCAAATTCCCCAAAGCCTTAGTAGCCTTGCCTTGTAAACCCTGGCGATTATCATCATAGATCATTAAAGTTCGGGGATCTTTGTGTCTGGAGAGTGATTGCGCTGATCGCATATCTCCTTCACTAACATCTAGGAAAGCTGTGATTGCACTGTGGCGCACCCGATGAGGTGAAATCTTGACCCCGGCGGCATCAGCATAGCCCTGAAGAATACGGAAAATATCGGTGCCAGCCAACCGGCGACCATTGCAGCTCAGAAATAGGGCATCGTCCCGATTAGTCCCATCTTTAGGTTGGAAGTAAAGCCCTTCGCGGATTGCTACCCAATGGTCTAGAGCATTTTCTAGTTGGGTGTTGAGATCGATCGACTGCCGATCAAATTGTCCCTTACTTCTCACCATGAGTTTTGCTGGTAAGTAACTGTGGATATCTAGGGATACCACTTCTTCCCGGCGCAGCGCCAAATCCCATAACAGCCGGAGGATGGCATAGTCCCTGATGCCGAGGTCAGTAGATTGATCGACTAAAGCCAGAATAGATCGATAGTCATCCACTGAAACCCCGCGAGTATTTTTGTAGCTTTGGCTTTTGAGGGACTTAATCTCACTTAAGGAAAAACTGCAAGCATCTTGTCTGCCAGCGTATTCCACCAAAGATTTCAGAGCAGAAATCCGCTGATTGATAGTACCCGAGGCTTTGCCCTCGTTGAGTAAACGCTGCCGCCACTCCAGCACCAACAAAATGGCTTCTCTTTTAGTGCTAGCCAAGAATTCTTGAAGGAAAGTGGTAGGCGATCGTTCTGGTGCCATTGATCGGCAGAAGTAATCGATCGACTTGCCATACTCCTGGCGGGTACGGGGTTTTAGTTGGAGTCGTAGAAATTCTTCCCAGAGCGTTTCTTGGGAGTCGTTAGGGGTATCGATATCTTCATTTACATCAGAAGCGATCGACACTAGTGCGGGATCAGAAATCCTGACGAGCTGGGGGGTAGGAATTTGTTTCATGGGTCTATGTCGTTTAGGGATTTCCAATCATCGCCAGCCTTCCATTCGATCAGTGGTGATTGTTTATTGATCAGTGCAGCAATCAGGGGAGCTAAAAACTTCTGGATACCAGCGACAACGATTGTTAAATCCTTTGGGATCTGTTCTCGTTGTAATCGTTTGCAGAAAGCGTTCCATTGAACTTGCTTGGCCTGGGCAAATTCTTCAGTAAACGGCAGAATTGTTTCTGAGAGAGCTGTTTCTCGATGTTTGAGTGTTAAGTTGATCGCCCGCATTAACTTTGCACCGTCAAAATCAAACTGCTGGGAGAGCAACCAAGTGTCATAGAAATCCTTCATCCGACTATTGAGTATCCCTAGCTTCAACATCGCCTCAAACTTTTTGGCGATAGCACTTTCTCGGCGATAGCAGAGGAGTTGTGGTGCCGGATAATCTAACAAGGTGGGTAGTAGGGATGTTTCTGGTTCAGGAAAGACCACATCACCAAAGCCCAGGTTAACCTGAATATGTATTCTCGCTTTATCCAAGTAGCCCAAACACCGTAACCGAATCCCTTCATAGTCGGCATCTTTTTTAATTGGCTCTGTTTGCAAAGAGTCCACATTAAAGGTCATTCCATCTGGCTCAACTGTCAGAGCCAAAATTTCCTGCATTTGCTGGAGAATATGACCTGGATCGTTGCTGGTTCTGCCCAGCATATCAATATCCATTGTGGGGCGAGATTCTGAAGCAGCTCATTAAATGGGCGTTGCTCCTGTTTTGCTTTATTCAACAATCGATGCCGAACTGAAGCTGGAATGTTTTTGGTTGAGGGGTTACTCACAGTAGAGCCTCCAAATAAGGAGTGATCACTTTCTGCACTCGACAAATTTGGGCATAGTGCAAAATCTGGGCGAAGTTGGTTTGTTTTCTTGTCCGGTAGAGTTCCAGGGCTTCTAGAAAAACATCCATACCAATTTTATTCCGAAATTTACAGCAGTCTGCCAGGGTTTTTTCAGTGCTGTAGATCTGGAAGGGAATTCCATCAATATCGTGAATTTCAATACCTACGCTGAA
>JAYUSV010000362.1:0-4503 GCA_043755495.1 Synechococcales cyanobacterium | reverse complement strand
AACACGGTCACTTATTGCGAATCGAAAATCCTTTACCCCGATTTGATAAAATGAAAGTCTCTCTGAATATAGCTTCTAGCACCTGAATACTTACGTATTGGGTCGCTATTAATTGCTCAAACCAACCAAGCGATTATTGTCATCAATGTGCATCACCGAGTTTTCTATCTTGGCGGAAGAAGATTTTTCTCCATCAGCAACCAAAACATCTTGGCGCATAACCGACAAGCTTAAAGGTACTACAGTAGTCTCGGGAACATTATAATCAGTAACGCGCTCTGGTTCTTCAGCTCTTACAGCAGTAGCCGAAAAAATAATCGCAGTTACCGCCAACAAAGCAACGGTAGAAAATTTCATACAAGAACCGGGGATAGGTAAAACAGATACTCGATATATCCTTTTATATCTTGCCCATTTTGCCGTCCGGAAACTGCGATTGACGGGATACAAAATACCAATCTCGATCACAGCAAGCGCAAGATGGCGGCGGTCATGTCATCGTTCTGCTCTTGCTCACTACCAGCAAACTCGCGGATTTCTCTAAAAATGTCATCAATAATCCCTTGGGGATGATCATGCTGCCGACAAGATCGATCGAACACTCGATGTAAATTTTCCTCGTCAAAGCGCTGGCCATTTTGATCACTGGCATCAGTTAAGCCATCGGTATAGTACAAAATAGTGTCCCCAGATTGCAATAGTATCTGGCTTTCTTCGTACAGACTATCCGGCTCTAAGCCAATCAGTGCTCCCACTGTATCTAAGGGCTGTAAAACATCATTGCGCCATAGTAATGGTGGATTATGAGCAGCGTTGCTGTAGGTGAGCATCCGAGTTTGGGGATCGTACTCCGAGTAAAACAGTGTCAAAAACCGGCTAGAGTTCTCCAAATCTAGATACATTACTCGATTCAGATTTTGCAAAATCTTGGCTGGAGAATTACCATTGAGCACCTCTGCCCGTAGCATCCCCCGCGTCATGGTCATAATCAAGCCTGCTGGCACCCCTTTACCCATCACATCTCCGATGGTGATCCCCCACTTGCTACTGGGATCGATCGACCGGTTAGCAATCTGATCGTAATTAGCTGGAATAAAGTCATAATAGTCGCCACTCACCCGATTGGCATTTTGGTAACAAGCCGCCACCGCCATCCCCGGAATATCTGGGCATTGACGAGGCAACAGTCGCTCTTGAATTTCAGCTCCGATCTCTACTTCCCGATGGAGCAAATCTCGCTTGCGTAGCTCCACCGTCAACTCTTCATTAGCTGCGGCTACTGCCGTTTGATCGGCCACAATTTGCATTAGCTTTTGTCGATCGCTGCTCCAATCGTAGGCCAAATCTCCAGCAAAAATATATAATCGCCCCCGCTCTGCTCCATCCAGAATAATTTTGACGGTAAAAAATTTCACCGATTGGGTTGTGGTATTTCCTGCTAGATAAGATATCAGGGTTGTTTCTAAATCTTCCCAATAGGTACTCAGCTTTAAAGTACGATCTTTTTCGGCTAAGGCTACCCAAGTATTTTGCAGAGACTGTTCAATACTTTGAGTCACTTCTGGGCAGTTTTCTTTACTGCGACAGTGAATTGCTTTAGTGGGCTGCTGAGTGTTTTTGCGAAATAATACCACCATTGCTGCATCAGCATCGGTGATACGGGCAATCATGGAGGGCAAAATTTCTAGATATTGATTGAAATTTTTGAAGTTGCGTAGAGCAAAACCCAAAGATTCCAAAATTAGGTGAATATTTTCCTGACGCTGAGAGCCACCAATGGGTATCACCAGAGCAGGATTTAGCTCTGGTGAAGAGACAGTGGTAATCGACCCGGAAGAAAGTTGGGGCATAATATCGAACTAATCTGCCTAGCAAAGTGCCACAGATAAATTTTTTAGATAGATTTTTTTAGTCGAATTCTGATGGTCAGATGTGCACAATCGTATTGAAGCATCAGCTAACTGCTCAGCAAAGCTTCCACAAATTCGTAGCTAGAAAAAGGTCGCAAATCTTCGATGCCCTCACCAGCACCAATAAACCGAATCGGCAGCCCGAGCTGCTGTACAACGGCTAATGCTACACCACCACGAGCAGTTCCATCTAATTTGGTCAATACTACCCCACTGAGCTTAGCTGCTTCGGCAAAAACCTGAGCTTGTCGTAAACCGTTCTGCCCTAGGGTAGCATCTAAAACCAAAAGAGATTCTACCTGAGCATTGACTGCTTGTTTGTCTATGATGCGCCTAATTTTACCCAATTCATCCATCAGGTTCTTTTTATTTTGTAAACGACCAGCGGTGTCTACTAATAAAAGCTCAGTATTGCGAGATTTGGCTGCGGCGATCGCATCAAAAACTACCGCTGCCGGGTCAGTGTTCTGGCCAGGGTTTGCAATTACTTCAATATCACTGCGCTGTCCCCAGACCTTGACTTGTTCTACTGCTGCCGCACGGAAAGTGTCAGCAGCAGCAATCAGACAGCGGTAGCCGGAGGCTTTGGTCATATGAGCCAATTTACCAATGGTGGTGGTTTTCCCCACTCCATTTACTCCCGTCAGCATCCAGATATTCAGCACATCTCTTTGAGGAAAGAAATCTACTGCGTAATCTTTTTCAAAAGGTTTGTCTAATAGGTCACGCAGAATCTGCTTCAGATAGGCGATCGCCTCTTCGGGTGGCAGAGTTTCTGTCCGCAGTTTTTCTTGCAACAGACCAATAATATAGTCGGTAGCTTCAATTCCTACATCGGCCTGCAACAGCAGCGTTTCAATTACTTCAGTGGCTTCTGCGCTGAGTGGCCCTTGACCAATCAAAGCTTTGACTTGGTTCACCAAGCCCAACCGAGTTTTGTTTAAGCCATGGCGGAGTTTGGTTAGCCAAGCGATCTCCGCCATTGCTACTTCTTCTGGGCTACGACCTTGTGCGGCCAGGACTCTGGCCGACCACAAGAAATCTTCATCTAGCTCCAGCGGCTCTTCTTCGACCGGGGCTTCGATCGACTCCGCACGTAGTGCCGCCAATCTATCTTGGGCAGTGCTTTCTTTTGCCCAAGCTGGTTTGGTGTCAGGAGTTTTGCTAGAGACTTCTACAACGCTTTCTGCTGTAGCCATTACTGGCTCGGCAGATTCCGCTGTGACATTGGTGGATATCTCAATAGCAGGCTGTGAGCCTTCACTAACTGTGGCTTCTTCCACAACTCTCTCGGCTAACACGGAAGCCGGAATTTCGGTAACAGCTTCAGCCTGCTGCTTTTTAATATTTTGGTAGGCAGCTTTAGCCCAAGCCAAAGTATCAGCGCTAATAACTTCTGGCTCTGGCAATTTCTCCGCAGCCACTGCTGGCGACTCTACCTCTGCTGCTGGTTTTGCTGAGTCTTCTGGTTCGACAACAGTTTCCTCGATTACCTGATCTGCCGTATCGGCAGCAGAATCGGTATCGGCAGAATTATCGAATTTCCGTCTGAACCAGTTAAAAACCATAATAAAAATGCCATTTAAAATAGATAAGGTATCATACCCGAACTTTCTGTTACCAGCAGCGGGTTATCACTACTCTGGGCTTTGTGGCTGAGTCTCGGCTTTTAAACCATCGCTGACTTTGCGCAATACCCCATTGATAAATCTAAAGCCTTCTTCGTCGCTGTATTTTTTGGCCAGTTCGATCGCTTCATTAATGGCAATCCGATCAACCACCCCCAAATATTTCATTTCGATCGTGGCAATCCGCAAAATATCTCGATCGACTTTGGCCAAACGTCGTAACTGCCAATCTACGATGTAGCCCGATAACATCTCATCGGTTTCTGCCCGGTGGCGGGCGGCCTTTGTCAAAATTTCTAGGGCGTACTGCTGCACTTCTACTTGGTTTGTAAGCTGCACAAACTCCGGCATTTGCAGCGACTGTCCCAGGCGGTTGATGGCTGCTTCTACCAAAGCAATGCTCTCTTGCAGCATCGATCGAGCGCTCTGAATATCGGTGGTTCTAATTTCACTGTGTAGGAGCTTTTCATTACTGCGCTGTAACTCTGCTGTGGCAGTCTCCAGATTTTCTTCAACCTCGGTGCGCAAGGTGCGAATTGCGGCCAGTACTAGCTGGGGCAATTGCTGAGTGGCCAGCTTTTCAGGAGAGCTAGGCAACTGAGACATGCCCAACAGAGCTAGTTCTCGGGCTATTTCACGGGGTTTCATGGGCGATGGTTGCAGGTGGGCAGGCCATCGATTCTAGCATCTTTACCGATCTTCCCATCACCGCTCTTCAGTGGCCGTTGCCAAGGGCAGCTTTTCTTGATCGATATTTTGATCTGGTAAAGGTTTGGTGGGAGGCACGGAATTACTGGCGATCGCTGAATTCACAATTCCTCCAGACACAATCACTTTGAAGGCGTCTTCTACCGACATGGTGAGGTTCACTACATCACGCGCTCTGGCGACTGCATACCAGCCCGTGGTGGGGTTGGGGGTAGTAGGGATAAATAAATTCAGCATTGGTTCGGGCATTTGGGATT
>JAYUSV010000361.1:0-4504 GCA_043755495.1 Synechococcales cyanobacterium | reverse complement strand
GTAAGTACATTGGTAGAAAATACCAGCACTGCAACTCGGTTAAAAGTCGCTGATATTAATGTGGCCGATGATGCGACTGGAACTAACACCCTCAGCTTAAGTGGTGAAGATGCGAACAGCTTCGAGATTGTTGGTACTGAGCTGTTCGTCAAGGCTGGGACTGTCTTTGACTTTGAAGCTCAAGCTAGCTACGCAGTCACGGTGGCGGTTGATGATGCAACAGTGGGTAATACTCCTGATGCCGTAATCAACTATGCCCTAGCAGTGACCGATGCCAACGAAGCTCCCACAGCAATCGCTTTGGTCAACCCTGTCAGCACATTGGTAGAAAATACCAACACTGCAACTCGGTTGAAAGTCGCTGATATTAACGTGACCGATGACGCGACTGGAACTAACACTTTTAGCCTCAGCGGTGCAAATGCCAACAGCTTCGAGATTGTTGGTACTGAGCTGTTCGTCAAGGCTGGAACTGCCCTGAACTTTGAAGCTCAAGCTAGCTACGCAGTTACAGTGGCGGTTGATGATGCAGCAGTGGGTAATACTCCTGATGCCATCGCCAACTTTGTAATTGCTATAACTGATGCCAACGAAGCTCCGACAGCAATCACTTTGGTAAATTCTGTTAACACATTGGCAGAAAATACCAGCACTGCAACTCGGTTGAAAGTCGCTGATATTAACGTCACTGATGATGCACTGGGAACTAACACCCTCAGCCTCAGTGGTGCAAATGCCAACAGCTTCGAGATTGTTGGTAGTGAATTGTTCGTCAAGGCTGGCACCGTCCTCAACTTTGAAGCTCAAGCTAGCTACGCAGTTACAGTGGCAGTTAATGATGCAGCCGTGGGTAATACTCCCGATGCCATCACAAACTTTAATCTCACTCTTACCGATGTAGTTGAGGTGATTACTGGAACCAATGGATCAAATAATATTATTGGTACTACTGGTAATGACATCATCGATGGTTTGAATGGCAACGACACCATTCGAGGCGGTGCTGGCAATGACAGTATTGACGGTGGTTCTGGACAAGATAACCTCTTTGGTGATGACGGTAATGACACCATCGATGGTGGCACTAGCTCAGACAACATCTTCGGTGGTGCTGGGGAAGATTCACTAATTGGTGGTTCTGGTAACGACAACTTAAATGGTGGAACTGGCAACGATATATTGTTAGCTGGAGACGGACTGGATGACCTCTTTGGTGGAGAAGGTAACGACCAACTCTTTGGTGAGTCGGGGGATGACTTCTTGGATGGTGGTATTGGTAACGACCTCCTGGATGCTGGCATTGGCAACGATGAGTTGTTTGGTGGTGATGGAAATGATACGCTGATCGGTAGTAGTGGCTTTGACCTATTGTTTGGTCAAGCTGGAGACGACTCCCTGGATGGCGGCAGCGAAGATGATGAATTGTCTGGTGGGGATGGTAACGATACACTCATTGGTGGTCTGGGGCGAGATACTCTCTCTGGTGGATCTGGTAATGATGTGTATTTTGTAGATAACCTCAGCGATCGAGTATTTGAAGTTACTAATGGTGGCTTAGATACAATCAATTCTTCTGTTAGCATTACCCTTGCCAATAATGTCGAAAACCTGATACTTACTGGAGTAGCCAACATCAACGGTACTGGCAACAACTTAGGTAACATAATTACTGGGAATATTGGCAACAACCAGTTGTTAGGACTCAATGGCAATGACACTTTAAATGGTGGCGATGGCAACGATACCCTAAATGGTGGTGGTGGCACAGACAACCTCTTTGGTGGGGCTGGTAACGATGTCTTCATTCTTAGCAGAACTAGTGTTGATAACATTGTTGATGCTTTTGCTGCTGGCGATCGATTACAAGTTTCAGCTAGTGCTTTCGGCGGCGGACTCCAAGCCAATGTCGCTTTACAAGCTGCTCAACTACGAGTAGGTGCCAACACTACCACTGCCAATAGCGCAGCCCAACGATTCATCTACAACACATCTAATGGTGATTTGTTCTTTGACCTTGACGGTAGTGGCAATGGCTCAGCGGTCAGAATTGGCAATTTGAACGGTACTCTCAATACCAATAGCTTCTCGGTGGTGTAGATTTTCGCGCAGTATCAATCTAACTAATTTTATCCAGGTCAACTAATGGCCTGGATTTTTTTATGAATTACTGATACCGAGCGAAATGTAGGAGAAGCAATACTTCTGTAGTCCAATTTATAAGCGATGACAAAGAACTTTACATTTCTTCATCTTTAATCGGTAAAATTACTTACTTTTTCTTACTGTTAGCCAGAGAAAAATATTTTATTCTGAGTAGAAGATTCTAGGAAACGGCGGCAGGCATCGCTAAAAAGCTTATTAGGCAAAGTCTTTTAGCGATTCTCATGCCACCTCATTAATAAAATTATTTGTGTATTATAATAATATCAAATTTTCAAATTAAGAGAGGGCAATATTTTGACAGATGTTAAAGAGATACTGGAAAAGACACCTCAACCCAAAGACATATTTAGATATTTCGGAGTCGCTGGTACCGATATTCCTCGTTTTGATCCTAATTTGACCTTACCCCCTCAGGTCACGCCAAAACCTCGATTGGTTGCCAATATTGGACTATCTTCAATTCCCGCCAAGCCAGCAGGGCCAATCAACCTCCTGGGTATTTCGGGGGTGGTAGAAATTATTCAGCAGTTGGCATCACCGGCAGTTATGCCCGCCAATTTAACTCGCTGCCGCCCAGATAAGTTCAGCGATGCCTTTTTTGTGGAGCGTCGCTTGAATGGGTTTAATCCTGGCAAAATGAAGCGGGTAGAAAATCAGCCTTGGCAGTACATGATTCGCTACAACTGTCAGAAGTATGTGGTTAAACCAGCCGGAATTTTACCAGCGCTGATTGAGGCACGGTTTGTGTTGGAACAACAGACGTTGACTGTACATTCGATCGAATACCAACTCAATGGCGCTACTATTCTCAATAAGCCAGGTGAGGCCAACTGGGAGTGGGCAAAGCGGCTGTTTCGATCGGCAGAGTTTGTATTCCAAGAATCTCAGTCTCACTTGGCGCGTACTCACCTGAATGTAGAACAATATGCGATGCCCTACTATCGCAATGTTGTAGATAACCCGATCAAACTCTTGCTGGAACCACATTTTGAGGGGCTATTAAATATCAATAAGCTGGGCGCATTGATTATTTTTGGGGCTACCGGCATTATTCCTCAAGCTTCGGCACTAGATGAGAAGCAAGTTGAGCAATTGATTAAAGAAGAAGTCAGTGAGTTGAACTTCCACAACTGGCATCCACGGCAGCACGTTTTGCCTGATTTGGTGTCCAATAATTTATTTGATCGAGCTTCTTTGGCAGCTTGGGAGGCGATCGAAGAATATGTGGCTGGTTTCTTTGCCACTCAGCACGATCAAATCCAGCAGCACTGGTCAGAGATTGTGGCTATGTCTGAAGACTTGGTGTCTCACTCTATTCTGGCACAGCAATATGGCACACTGGCGATCGCGACTATCGATGAATTACAAAAGCTCTGCACTTATTTGATCTATCACACTTCTTTTTTGCATTCTTGGTTGAACTACAAGCAATATGAAGACGGCGGCGATGTAGACTATGCCACTATTGGATTATGGGATGAACATCATCCTGCTTACAACCCCATAGCTGTGATTCAGAAGCAGATTCAGCAGGTCTTGCTAGTATGGACTTTATCTCAGGTGCGCCACAATCCTATTTTGGAAGATGGTAATCCGGTCTTAAAAGAATTACTTTGGCAACGCAGAGACGAGATCAATCCTGGCTTGCCAATAGACATAATGATGAATAGTATTCATATTTAGCTATTGTTTGATTCATCGGGTCAACATTTCTTAGATCACAATATTTATATTAAAGCAGCAGGTAATCAATCATGCCAGGAATGTTAAAAGATTGGGATGATTATTGTACCAGCCATTTCCAAGGATATAAAACCAAGGATGATGTGCGAGATGGCTGTCATCCATTGATGTTTAGGCACGGGGGTTTTCGCAACTCGATCGTGCTGGTGCATGGTTTGACTGATTCTCCCTACTTTTTGCGGGAGATCGGTGAATACTTCTGTTCTCAAATGGGTTTTGATGTCTATCTGCCCCTGCTACGCGCTCATGGATTGAAAAATCCAGAAGGTATGAAAGATGCTTCTGCTACTAAGTGGAAAGAAGATGTGAGATCTGCAGTTGATATGGCAAAAACTAGTGGTGGTAAGGTGTCGATCGGTGGTTTTTCTACTGGCGGCACATTGAGTGTTGATTTGGCTGTTTCTCAACCAGACTTAATTACTGGCGGAGTATTTTTATTTTCAGGGGCATTGAGCTTAGCCGGTATAACCGAAGAGTTAGGAAATGTTGCTGAGGCACTTTTACGTACTCCATTGGCAGCGTTTCTCGATTCTCTAGATAAAACTAATTTAGCTAACGATTCACCGAGTGGAAATCCTTATCGATATTCCAAGATGGA
>JAYUSV010000360.1:0-4546 GCA_043755495.1 Synechococcales cyanobacterium | reverse complement strand
ATTAACCTAGTTTTTCTTTTTGCCTCACGGAGTAGGGGGTTAAAACCCCTCTAAGTCGCTCTTCCTCCCCGCTCTGAAGAGACGGGGATTCCGATCTTCCCGCAGTTTCCTTTTGACTTTGCCAGGATTTGATTACACTAGTAAGTGACGACCCATATCAACCGGGCTTTCCTGCAAATTTGGAGCAATATTTCGATGACTCTTTTATATATTGGTTTGACCGTTGTTTACTTGGGCGGTGCCTGGATTTTCTGGAAAGGCTTTAACCGCACCCACTTCAGCCGGAGTCTTGGTACCAGAATTGGTTTCGCTGTTCTTTGGCCAGTGCTATTTGTGGCCAACAAAAACTTTCGTAAGAACTTCCAAAAAACTCTTGGAGGTGACTAATATTGATAGACTAATTGCTTCTTGGGATTATTCTTCTCCGCCGTCTTACTGGCTGTTCAGCTTCTGGAGCTACCAGTTGCCTTTTTCTTTTAACTGGTAACGCACCAGGCTTCTTGACAGCGATCAATCCGGGGGTAGGAACTTCTACCAATGGGAAGACTGGTGATGCATTGAGGCCACCATTTAAGACTGGTCGGGGAATGGTACCAGGAAACGGCGAAAAAGTCAGACCCTGAAAAAAAGAATAAGTGGGATAACTAATTGCTGGTGGTGCTGCAGTCGTGGGTGGCTTGGGTTGCGCGAGGACTTCTACCGCCATTGCGCCGGTCAACAAACCAGCTACCAGACCATAAGACAGTTTGTTAAGTAACTTGAGATATTTGTGCATATTAAGGTTATGAGCCACTCGGCTACATCGGTTCAGATCTAACACCAGATTAATATCATACGTTCGCTTCGCATTTGCCGAACAGAATCGATCGACAAAATTCACGATTTTCGTCGATCTGGGCTTACAATTGAGTTCAGAACCAATGAGTTCAAAACCTAGTCGATCGACTGGAACTTTAAATACTATGTCTACTGCCGAGAAACCCAAAATCTCCGTCCGCCCTTTGCAGCGCCGCGATCTGCCAGAACTAAAGCTGGCCATGGAAAATTCGAGTACGGCTATCTGCCTCCAGCAGTTTGAGCAGTCTATCCGGCAAGCCGAACAGTGGCCAGTAAACAATGGGCTGTTCGCTCAATTTGCCGGAAGCAATCAGCAATGGCATTGCTTGTTGGTGCTAGAAAGCGAAAAACAAATTTTGGGCGCAATCCAAGTCAAACCTTTCAATCGATCGCACACCACTTGGCAGGTGGTGTGGGCATTGTTATATCCGCAAGCCTCTTCTGCTTTAGACTGTGGATCGCAGTTACTGCGCCACTGTTTCGAGAAAATTGTGGAAGCCAGCAACTGGGTATCGGAAATCGAAATCGAAGATAAAGTTGCTTTGGCCATGTATCGGCAAAACGGTTTTCAGCCACTGGCGCAGCTTACCTACTGGCAGATTTCTACCGAAATTTTGCGGGAGCTAAGTGAAAGATCGCCAGATTTACCCAATCTATTGCCGGTACGTAACAGTGATGCCCAACTTTTATACCAATTAGATACAGTGTCCATGCCGCCTTTGCTGCGACAGGTGTTCGATCGACAGGTTCATGATTTTAAAACTGGAATAATCCAAGAAACCCTAGAACGGTTGGCTGCCCAGATGAACCCGGCTCAATACGAGAGCTATTATGTGTTTGAGAGTCAGCGCAAAGCGGCGATCGGTTTTTATCGTTTGGAATCAACCAATAGTGAGCACCAATGCGACCTAACGGTGCATCCAGCCTATACCTGGCTATATCCAGAGCTGTTAGCGCAGATGGCCGGGTCTTGCCAGCAGCGCAATTCTCATTTACCACTGCAAGTGGTCTCGGCAGATTACCAGCCAGAGCGGGAAGAATATTTACAACGCATCGGTGCCCAACGCACTAAACACAGCTTGTTGATGTCTCGATCGGTGTGGCACAAGGTACGGGAAGCCAAACATATTTCTCTAGAAGGCTTGCAGCTCTCAGATGTGCTATCAGGTCTCCAACCTTCTCGTAGTCCAATTCCTAGCCGCTGGGAGTCCACTGATCCCCCGGTTAGCGACGATCGTAAAGACCGACCTTTCCAATGATCTTCTTTTAAGATTTTTTCTTAGCCACCTGCCACAACGGGTGGCTTTTTGATACAGTAAAGAAATGTAAACATATTCTAAGTAGTTGCCGCTGTTTTCTCATATTGGGAACCTGGGCATAGCTTTAATTTTTTTTTAAATCCCCTGAAATGACCATACGCCGCCTTTTCTCGTCTGTGATCGCAGTTGTTTTTAGCCTGCTGCTGTTTGCTGCTCCGGCTTACGCCTACGATAATCCCGATCTGTTGCCCAAAGAGCAAACGCCGATTATCGACTTGGCAAAAGCCCTAACGCCAATGCAAGAGGAGCGGTTGGCAAAAGATATTACGGCTTTTGAGGCGGAGACTGGCTGGAAATTGCGAGTTTTGACCCAGTTCGATCGAACTCCAGGTCGGGCAGTGAAAAAGTATTGGGGCTTGGATGACAAGAGTGTGCTGCTGGTTTCCGACTCGCGCGGTGGCAATATTTTGAATTTCAATGTGGGCGATGAAGCCTATCACATGATGCCTCGGACTTTTTGGATTGAGTTGCAGACGCGCTTTGGCAATTTGTACTATGTGCGTGAACATGGCGAAGATGGCGCTATTTTAGATTCTTTAGATACCGTGAAGGGTTGCTTATCAAAAGGCGGCTGTACAGTGGTACCGGGCTTACCACAAGAGCAGTGGCTACTGACTTTAGTTAGCTCTGTGTTGGGTGGAATAATTTGTGGGGTAGCAGCACAGCCCCGCAAGGAAGGCCAAACTTTTGCTTGGCAGTGGGCGCTGATTTTTTCGCCGCTATGGGGCATTTTATTTATTGCCTTCGGTGTGGCTCCGGTAATTACTCGCACTCAGGAATGGTTGCCTTTGGTGAGAAATGTGGCTGGTTTTGCGATTGGTCTATTGGTGGCTTATCTCTCTCCTAGCTTCGTGAACTCTCAGCCTTCCGAGAACGAAGGTTAGACAAGGTCTACCAGATTTTTCTGTCCGACAACGGGAATCCATGACATATACTGGGAAGGATGTCATGGATTTTTCTATGGGCTTTCCAGACTGAAATTGTCGAGTAATACTTAGGAAGATGGCAATGTTGCTCTTAAATGGTTGGAATTTAGCTGTTTCGGATGTTGAGCGAGAGTTATAGCCGGTCAGCGCTAAACCTTTGATCTATCTATACCCAGCTAAAAAATACAGTTAAACCATTCGGAGCATCATGGCAGAATCATATCTCATCGACAAACTCAACTCTGTCGAACAAACTTTTAACGAGCTAACCCGCAAACTGGCCGACCCCGATATCTCCAAAGATCCACCAGAATTACAGCGAGTGGCCAAAGCTCGATCGGACTTAGAAACCGTCGTCAATACCTACGACAACTGGAAAAAAGCCAACGACGACCACGCTGAAGCTCGGCAAATCGTCAAAGACTCTGGTGCCGACTTAGAGATGCAAGAACTAGCAGTCATGGAAGCAGCCGAGCTAGAAGAACGCATTGCAGACCTAGAGCGTCAGTTAAAAGTTTTGCTACTACCCAAAGACCCCAACGATGAAAAGAACATTATGTTAGAAATTCGGGCTGGTACTGGCGGTGACGAAGCCAGTATCTGGGCCGGGGATCTATTGCGGATGTATTCGCGCTATGCCGAAACCAAGCGCTGGAAAGTAGCTTTGGTAAGTGAATCTCTGGCAGAAATGGGCGGCTTTAAAGAAGTTGTGCTCGAAATCCAGGGTGAGCGGGTCTACAGTGAACTGAAGTTCGAGGCCGGTGTGCATCGGGTACAACGAGTGCCCGCCACCGAATCGGGTGGAAGAGTACATACTTCCACGGCTACCGTGGCAATTATGCCAGAAGTAGACGAAGTAGAAATCTACATCGACCCCAAAGATATCGATATGAGCACCGCTCGATCGGGTGGTGCAGGCGGCCAAAACGTGAACAAGGTAGAAACTGCTGCCGATCTGTTTCACAAACCCACCGGCATTCGGATTTTTTGTACCGAGGAGCGATCGCAGCGCCAAAACAAAGAGCGGGCTATGCAAATTTTGCGGGCGAAGCTCTATGACCTGAAGCTGCAAGAGCAACAGGCCGAAGTTACTACCATGCGCCGTAGTCAGGTGGGTACGGGTTCTCGATCGGAGAAAATCCGCACCTACAATTACAAAGACAGCCGCGCCACCGATCACCGTTTGGGTCGTAACTTTAACCTCGGTAGCGTCTTAGAAGGCGATATGGATGAAGTTATTCAAAGCTGCATCTCACAAGATCAGCAAGAGCGATTGGCAGAGCTAGCAGCATCCACTGGCGAAAACTAAATTATTGGTTAACTAAAAAAGAAGCGGCATAATGATCCATGCCGCTTCTTTTTTGAGTCACGTACCCCGGGCTGAAGCCACTGGGCTTGTCGTAGCCCTAAGCAAGATCCTGCACTAAGCAAGCCAAGCCTGAGCCTCTGGGGTTCGAGACGATA
>JAYUSV010000359.1:0-4568 GCA_043755495.1 Synechococcales cyanobacterium | reverse complement strand
TTAGTCCAAGCCTTATGGCACTTTTGATTACTGCTTAAAAGGTATACCGCAGACTTTTTCTTGATTGAGTAAGATTGATCAAGTTTTTACAAGCGGTTCTGGAATCACCAACACAAGAACAGTCTCTGAGGAAGGTATTTAGTGCCCCATCTAGTGGGGTATGATGTGCTACGGAAGTTCACTGAAAACTAGTCGATACAGACGCTTCATGACAGACGCTGCCAGGTAGGCGCTTCAACAAGGCGCTAGACGAGAGCGAGCTAAATCCATTTGCATTACAAGGAAACTCTTGGAGGAGAAATTGAACCATATGAACTTTTCGATCGCTACACTGCTCTCGCATTTTCCTGATGAAAAGCCGGTTGCCCCTAAGTTATTAGAAAAAAAGTTGGGCTGCGAAGACGAAAACAGCATTTCTCATCTAGGCTTAGTGCTAGATGTCCTAGATCGAATTGGCGTATTGGCCAAAGACAAGGGCAAATTTCGCAAATTAGAAGAAGAGGACGTAGTAGAAGCCAAGCTACGCTGCTCTAGCAAAGGATTTTGCTTCGCCATTCAAGACCAAGAAGGTGCCGAAGACATCTATGTGCGCGAAAGCCATTTGGGCAATGCTTGGAACGGCGATCGAGTACTAATTAAGGTCATGAAAGAAGGCACAAGGCGACGTAGCCCCGAGGGCACCGTTAAGCTGATTTTAGAGCGCGCCAATCCCTCGCTGTTGGGTAGACTCAAGCAGTTAGAAGACCAGAGTTTCCGGGCTGTGCCATTAGACGATCGACTGCTGTGTGAAATCGAAATTGTCCCTGATCAGCAGGATCTAACCGGACTAGCCGATAACTTAGTACAAGTGGAAGTGATCCGCCATCAAATTGGCCAAGAGCCACCTTTGGGCAGAGTAGCCAGAGTTTTGGGTGCCAGTGCTGAAACTGCTTCAGATATTGATATTGTCTGCTGTAAGCACGATCTGCACCCAAATTTTGCGCCGAGTATTATTGCGGCTGGCGAGGCTCTGCCCCGCAAAGTTACCGCCAAGATGTCCAAAAATCATAAAGATTTTACCGATGTCATGACTTTTTCGATTTCCGAAGAAGATTATTTCTGGGAAAATGCTTTCAGCGTGGAAGCCCAAGATGATGGCACCTGGCAAGTGGCAGTTCACATCTCAGATGTAGTCAGCTATCTGGTCACAGACGATCGACTCGATCGAGAAGCCCGTCGCCGAGGCACCTCTGTATATGTGGGTGATTGTACTGTGCCAATGTTGCCTCCGGTGGTGCAACAGATTTGCTCATTAACTCAAGATATTCCAAGACTGGCGATGTCGGTAATCTTGGCGATCGATGCTGATGGACTCGTGAATACTTTTGAGATTCAGCCCAGCCTAATTGCCGTTAATTACCATTTAAAATTTGGCAACCTACAGACCCTGATGGCCGGTGAAAATTGTGACTTGCCATTAGAAGATGCGGTCAAGATTCGAGATATGTTGATGGCGATCGCTCCTAAACTGCGAGCACAACGGCAACTGCGCGGTGGATTGAGCGTGGACTTATTGGAATCCCAGACTCGGTTTGCCGATGAAGGTCGGCTGGGGGCAGTGTTTATTGATGAGCCTCGATCGCTGGTCGCCGAAATTTCGATCGCGGCTAACCAAGCAATTGGCACTCATCTGCAAGCGTTGGGTGTGCCCGGTCTCTATGCTGTACAACATCAACCAGAAGGGGTGGAAGTTGGAGACTTAATTAAGCTCACTCAAAACCTCGGACTCATTCCTGAAACCGAGCCAGAAGCCCTGGCACCCGATCTGCATTCCATTGCTCAAACCTTTGCTCAGTCCAGCGTTCCTCGGGTGCTGAACTATATTCTTAAATCGATGCTGAAGACCAGTGTCTATAGCGCCCAGCCCGGAAATCATTTTGGCTTGGGCTTGGCTGAGGGCTATCTCCACGGAGTGTCGCCAATTAGTCGTTACGCCGATTTGTTAAATCAGCGGGTCTTGCACGAAGTCTTTAACAGCGGCAAAGATCGCAAAACTGCTCGATCGAAAGATGTTGTCGATCTACACAGCAGCACCTGCCATGGTCAAATTGCTTGGGAAGTGCTTAAACCAGCTACCCAGCAAGAGCTAGCTGCTCAAATTAGTGGCGCAATTTCTCATTTGAACGATCGAGAAAAAGTTGCTCAAGATGCCGAGAATGATCTGCAAGGTTTACAGAAAGCCGAACAGATGAAGTCCCGCACCGGCGAAGTCTTCCAAGGCTTAATTGTCGGGGTGCAATCCTACGGTTTCTTCGTAGAAATTGATGATTTCTTAGTGGAAGGTCTAGTGCATGTCAGCTCCCTCAAAGATGACTGGTACGAATTCCGTCCGCGCTACGCTTGTTTGGTCGGACGCAAAAATCGCACTACTTACCGCTTAGGCGATCGGGTAGAAGTCCAAGTCAAAAATGTGGACTATTACCGCCAACAAATCGACTTAGTAACAGTGGCTAGTACTTTGATACCTGATGAAACTGCCACGGAGTTTGAAGAGATTGAATAATTTGCAGAAATCGAATAAAGGAATGGATTATGGTGACTAACTCGATCAATAAAATTCTGGCTACCGGCGAAGTTGGAGCCACCATTACAGTCAAAGGCTGGATTCGCAGTAAACGCGAATCCAAAGGCTTTGCTTTTGTAGATGTCAATGATGGCTCCTGCATGGCAAATATCCAGGTGGTGATCGCCCAAACTGTGCCAGACTACGCTGACCAGATCAAACGACTGAGTACTGGTGCCTCAGTGGAGTTTCAGGGCAACTTGGTAGAGTCTCCAGCCAAAGGCCAGCGAGTAGAACTCCAAGCTACGGCGCTGGAAATCTTCGGCGAGTCCGATCCCGAAACCTATCCCCTCCAGAAAAAACGTCACTCCTTCGAGTTCTTAAGAGAAATTGGCCACCTACGTCCTCGGACTAATACTCTGGGTGCTGTTTTTCGGGTGCGCAATGCCTGTGCTGCTGCCGTGCATCAATTTTTTCAAGAAAAAAGCTTTCTGTGGGTACATACCCCGATCATCAGCGCCAGCGACTGCGAAGGTGCCGGGGAAATGTTCAATGTCACTACTTTAAACCCCGATAAACTGCCTCGCACTGCCGATGGCAAGGTTGATTACAGTCAAGATTTTTTTGGTCGCCAAGCTTTTTTAAGCGTCAGTGGTCAGCTCGAAGCCGAAATTATGGCGATGGCTTTTAGTAATGTCTATACCTTCGGCCCCACCTTCCGCGCCGAGAATTCCAATACTTCTCGCCACTTGGCGGAGTTTTGGATGATTGAGCCAGAAATGGCTTTTTGCAACCTGCAAGGCGATATGAACCTGGCCGAGGAGTTCTTAAAATATGTCTTTAAGTACGTGATGGAAAAGTGCTTGCCAGATATGGAGTTTTTCCAGCAGCGCATTGATGACTCGGTGCTAGCTACCGCTGAGAATATTATTAATAACGATTTTGCCCGGTTGACCTACACTGAGGCGATCGAAATACTCAAAAAAACCAATAAGTCTTTTGAGTATCCAGTAAACTGGGGGCTGGATTTACAGTCAGAGCACGAGCGCTATCTCGCTGAAGAAGTCTTTAAAAAGCCCACGATTTTAACCGATTATCCGGTAGAAATTAAAGCCTTTTATATGCGCCTAAACGACGATGGTAAAACCGTGGCGGCAATGGATATTTTGGCTCCTAAAATTGGCGAAATCATTGGCGGCTCCCAACGGGAAGAACGCTTAGATGTATTGGAAAGTCGTATTATAGCCCAGGGTTTAAACCCTCAAGACTACTGGTGGTACTTAGATCTACGTCGCTATGGCACCGTTCCTCACGCTGGTTTTGGTTTAGGATTCGAGCGTCTGGTACAATTTATGACTGGTATGACCAATATTCGAGATGTCATTCCGTTTCCCCGCGCTCCATTAACTGTTGAATTTTAGGTCGATTTATGACTAGCCAATATCCTGAAAACTTACGTTACACCGATACCCACGAATATGTTGGTCTCAATGGCCAGATTGCCACAGTGGGTATTACGGCTTTTGCGATCGATCAATTGGGCGATATTGTTTTTCTTGAACTCCCAGCAGTAGGTAGCACTGTCACTCAGGGTGAAGCTTTTGGCACGATCGAATCGGTCAAGGCCGTAGAAGATCTCAAAGCCCCAGTTAGCGGTAAAGTCCTCAAAGCCAACCAAGCAATGGTTGATGCTCCAGAAGAACTGGTAAATGAACCCTATCAAGCAGGCTGGTTAATTGAAATTGAAGTCAGCAATACTAGAGAAATGGATAGCATGATGACGGCAGCAGAATATCGATCAAAGGTCGAAGGTCATTAGAAGCGTTAATCATGATATCTCATGAGGGGAGGGTTTTGAACGAAAAGCGGGGCGCAATCCCCTGGCTTCTAGACATGGGGTCAAGCCTGTAGCGGCTTAAGCCGCCTGGAGGCATTGTTTTCACTCAATCTATTTTCATTATACAGCTCTTTGCTATATAATGTTTTTATGATCAAATACAAATCAAACAGAAACATCGTTTAAGTA
>JAYUSV010000358.1:0-43902 GCA_043755495.1 Synechococcales cyanobacterium | reverse complement strand
TTTGTTGCGGCTGGCGATCGAGCTATCTCGCCTGCGGATGCAGCCACAGATATGGCTAGCTTTGACTCCCAACTTTGAGCTAGGAGATCCTCATCCTTTACAGGCCGTGGCCAAGGCAGAAGGCTGGGACTGTCATGAAAATCAGCTTTACTATCCGCCGCTGAAGCTAAAAGTTGGTTTCGCTACGGATGCTTTTGCGGATATTTTAGAAAAATGTAACTTGGTCTGTGGCATGGCTGGCACAGCGATCGAACAGGCTGTTGGTCTGGGTAAGCCGATTGTGCAGCTACCAGGCGAGGGACCACAGTTTACCTACAGTTTTGCCGAGGCCCAAATGCGGTTGCTGGGAGACTCGATCGAAACTATTGGTACCAAGCCCGCTAATACGGAAAGTATTCAGGCAGCAGCAGAGGTGATCGATCGAATATTATCCGATCCGGTGCGATTGAGGTACTGTTCTCTACATGGTCAAGAACGTGTTGGAGGTAAAGGTGCCGCAGCTAAAATGGCACAAGAAATTTTGCGTTGGATTTGAATAATGAGCAAAATAAAGTTTGGAATCATCGCTACTTCGCATTGGGTACTCTCCCCTGAGCTATATCGGCACTATCCTGTTAATTAAATATTAATATATTATAATGACTAATAAACCTTCTCTAGACCCAGAACTCTATCGTCGCCTCCGGGCTGAAGCTAAATCGCCCTATCGAAGTCTGCGTCGCTTCTTTTATTTAGCCTTTGCTGGTTCTGGATTTATCGGTGGGGTGGTGTTTTTAGCCAGACTAGCTGCTGGCAGAGAATTAGAAACCACTATTCCTAATCTTGCCCTCCAGATCGGTGTAGTAGTTTTGATGATTACTTTGTATCGTTGGGACAAAGAAAAACCATTACCAGAATCAACCAAAAAAACTGATTGAAATCTGATGATTATTCGGTTTTGCAATCAATAAAATGCTGCTAGAAGCTATTTTGTTCAACCTACCTGTTTCTTTGTATACACATCAGGAAAACCGTGAGACAAAAGGTTTTATTTATTAGCAATGGACATGGAGAAGATCTCAATGGAGGTCTGGTTCTAAAAGCTCTGAGTCAACAGCGGCCAGAGCTGGAGCTTGCTGCTATGCCAATTGTTGGAGAAGGAAACACTTATCGACAGATGGGGGCAATCATTATTGGCCCAACTAAGAATCTACCATCTGGTGGTTTTATTTATATGAATCGCTGGAAATTTGTAGAAGACCTCCAGTCTGGGCTATTGGGTCTTTTATGGCGACAGATTCAAGCTATTCGAGAATACAGCCAAAACTGCACCACGATTTTTGCTACTGGCGATATTGTGGTTTTATTTATGGCTTATTTAACCGGTAAATCTTTTACTGTTTTTATGGTCTCTTCTTCTGCTTACTATGAAAATGAAATTCGCCTACCCTTATTTACTAACTGGTTTATGAGGTCGCATCGCTGCCAAACGATTTTTACCAGAGATCGTTACACTGCCGAAGTTTTGCACAAACAGGGTTTAACTAAAGCAATCTTTGCAGGCTATCCAGTGATGGATGTGTTAAACTCTACTGGCCAAGATTTGTATTTGTCTCTGACAGAACCTTTGGTGGCAATGCTTCCTGGTAGTCGCTTACCAGAATCGGCAGTCAATTTGGGGATTTTGCTCGATCTGGCGGTTGCCACCCACAACGAAAAAAATGCTGTTCAGTTCCGTTTAGCACTCACCTCCAACTTGCTTGAAATTGATCAACAGGGTACGAGTCCCTTACAACGAACAGCTCTGAACAAAGGCTGGCAAGATTTGGGTGCTGGTTGGCTCTGCTATGTACCCCAGCAAATCAAAATTTACTATACGACCAAAGCTTTTGCAGATATTTTAGTGCAAAGTTCTATTGTGGTGGGGATGGCTGGAACGGCGATCGAGCAGGCGGTAGGTCTTGGTAAACCAGTGATCCAAATTCCTGGCAATGGCCCACAGTTTACCTATCATTTTGCCGAAGCTCAAATGCGGTTGTTGGGTGATTCAGTACAGACGATCGGCAGATGTGCTTCACCTCACGTTATTACAGAGGCGGCTCAGGCGATACATCGCACTTTGGCCGATCAAGAATATTTGAAACGTTGTCATATCAATGGTCTAGAACGAGTTGGTCAGCCCGGTGGATCGATAGCAATTGCTCGGATTTTTTATGAGCGGATGCAAGACTTTGTGCGGCAAAATGCTTGTAATTCTTGATTTTATTTTTGGTTGCGATGGGCACATTTGTTTGCTATGATGAAATGCTGGTGTCGGGACGTAGCGCAGCCTGGTAGCGCACTACTTTGGGGTAGTAGGGGTCGTGGGTTCGAATCCCGCCGTTCCGATTGGGCTGAAGTTAAGACTATGGAGGGTTCCTAAGAGATAGCAATTCTCTGTGGAGCCTTTCCTATTGTCAATAAGGACTTCTTGCCTGACACTCTACCGGCTAGAGTCTTGGCAGAAAAGACCAAAGCAGAAATTGAATGGGATTGGCCTATCAAACAGTATGACCCAACACTGCTGAAGTATAGACCTCGCACCACTGGGAGCAATGCCACTGAGATTTCAGCCCCGGAGTTGTTCGATTGCTTCACCAAGTTTCAGGCCAAAGATAGCAAACTGGCGCAGTCGACACCCGCTACAAACCATTGAACAGGGTCAAAGCAGCGACCCAAACCATTTACTGAACGCCGATCGGTATTCAATACTATCGTCAATTAATGGCGATGTTAGTCAAGCGCGGTAATGCTTTCGACAATAAAAAAACTGCATTACTGTCCATTTTCGGGATCGACTTCTTGACACCCCACTGACCCTATAATCGAGAAAGCCCCCACCAATGAAGGCGAGGGCTTTACTCAATCGAACGGACTGTTAACAGCAGCGCGATCGAAGAATAAACAAATTCATAAACAAAGGATAACATCATGACTGATGACGAACTAAGGATATATCTAGCAAACTTGGCGGCAACCGCAGCCAGTAACACCGAAGCCATTACTAGACAAGCCGAGTCTATTAGAGAGCTGAGAATCACCATGACGGAAGCCTTTGAAAGCCAAGCTCGAAGCATTGAGTCTATGCGGGAAAGTATTTCTTACAATACCGACATAATGGCTACGGCTCTAGAATTAGCGGCTATCTCTCAAAGGACAGCCGCAGCAGCCCAAGAATCAGCCGCTGCATCACAAGTCACAGCCGCTGCTGCCTTAGAACTATCGGCAAACACTTCTAGGAATCTCGATCGGCAAGAGCAAGACACCGCCGAATTGAAGCAGATGATTGGAATCCTCATCAGGGATAACCAATCCGACCGGGTAAGGTTTAGCAGACTAGAAGGCCAGAATTAGAATCTGCATTACATGCCGCTCTCGAATCTGAGGAAACCTCAGGGTAAATTCTGGCAATGCTTGAATACGCTGCATGACTAACTTACCGGCTTCAACAGTGCATTATTTAGGTCTTCCGTGCTTTATTTGGATATCTAAAGTAGATCATAGATCGTCCCAGGAGTATTTTTCGCAAGCAACACAAAACGGTGGTGTGTAAGGTAGGGTCGCCACAGGTGCAAATAAAGTGATAGAAGACCCATGATAATATTGGGTCGATACTGCTGTCATTTTTAAATCTACTTTGCTAAAACCTCATCACCTACGTCGAATGCTCAATTTTTCTCAGCGCCTAGATCTGCTGGCCGAATTTAACGGCTGGCTGAGTGGCTGGTTGGTGGTGCTGACGATCGGAGTAGGGTTCTATAACGTAGTTGCTCGTTATGCTGGCCGCTTTATTGGGGTGCAGCTTTCTTCTAATACTTTAATTGAGTTGCAGTGGTATTTATTTTCGGTCATGTTTTTGCTCGGATTCCCTTACCTTTTGAAGCATGGCGCTAATGTGCGAGTAGATTTTCTCTACGCCAACTGGGGTGAGCAGCGCAAAGCACTAATAGATTTAGTAGGCACCGTTATTTTTCTGATTCCATTTTGCGTTCTGGGGTTTGCGACTAGTTTTAATTATGTATTGCAATCTTGGGGCAGAATGCCAGATGGTACTTGGGGGGCAGCAGAACTCTCCCTGGATGCTGGGGGGTTGCCCCGTGCGCCGATTAAAACCATGTTGTTGGTCGGATTTTTTTTACTGCTGCTCCAAGCAATTTCGCAAGCGATCAAGTATTTAGCGGTGGTTAAAGGCTATACCCAAGTGGCTGAGCAGCTCTTGACCGAAGCTGAAAACCTGCCCCTAGAATAACAATTATTTTTTAGAGTTTAGTTATGGAATCTACCTGGTTTATCATCGACTCAGAATGGCTAGCGATCGGCATGTTTCTGGGGTTTTTTATCTTTTTAATGAGTGGCTATCCGGTAGCTTTTTCTTTTGCCGGGACAGCAATCGTGTTTGGTTTTATTGGATGGTTGATGGATGGCTTCGACCCTAGTAGATTGCTGCTGTTGCCCAACAACTGGTTTGGCACTATGTCTAACTTCACGCTGTTGGCCATTCCCTTTTTTATCTTTTTGGGATCGATTCTCGAAAAATC
This sequence comes from Synechococcales cyanobacterium, assembly GCA_043755495.1. Taxonomy (GTDB): domain Bacteria; phylum Cyanobacteriota; class Cyanobacteriia; order Cyanobacteriales; family Chamaesiphonaceae; genus JAAFHZ01. The sequence goes on along the minus strand of JAYUSV010000358.1, from coordinate 39,346 downwards.
TGGATTGGCAGAAGAACTATTAGAAACGATCGGAATTGTGTTGGGTTCTTTGCGTGGGGGAATGGCTTTAGCAGTAATTTTAGTTGGCACTCTGTTAGCAGCGACCACTGGTGTAGTCGCCGCCACCGTAATTATTATGGGAATGATTTCGTTACCAGTAATGCTGCGCTATGGCTATGATAAACAGTTTGCTACCGGGGTAATTGTAGCTTCCGGAACATTGGCACAGTTGATTCCGCCTAGTTTGGTACTGCTAGTACTGAGCGATCAAATCGGGGTATCGGTAGGAGATCTATTTTTGGGAGCGTTAATCCCGGGTCTGATGCTTTCGGGTTTTTACATAGTCTATGCGCTAGTCTTGGCTTATTTTCGCCCAGAGATTGCACCAGCATTGCCTTTGGCCGAGCGAAATCTCACTGGTATGGCTCTGGTGCGCAAGGTGTTTAAGGCCGTCGTGCCCCCACTATTACTAGTGATGGTGGTGTTGGGCAGTATTTTCTTTGGTTTGGCAACTCCTACCGAGGCTGGAGCCGTAGGAGCGGTTGGTTCCTGTTTATTGGCTGCTCTAAATCGCAAGCTGAACTGGGAATTAATTCGATCGGCTGGTCATGCCACTGCCGTAGTTTCATCGGTGGTGATGACCATTTTGATCTGTTCTTCTTTTTTCTCTTTGGTGTTTGATGCTTTGGGTGGCAAAGAGCTAATCACCGATATGCTGGTCAACTTGCCAGGTGGTAAATGGGCTTTTTTGGTGGTTAGTAATTTGGTGATCTTTTTTCTGGGAGTATTTCTGGAATTTATCGAAATTTGTTTTATCGCTATGCCGCTATTGGTGCCTGCGGCGCAGCTTTTAGGCATCGATATGGTGTGGTTTGGGGTAGTGATGGCGGTGAATTTGCAGACTGCCTTTATCTCGCCACCAGTGGGCTTCTCTTTGTTCTATCTCCAGAGTGTTGCCCCACCAGAAGTCAGTACCAAAGATATCCACCAAGGGGCTTTGCCGTTCATAGCAATCCAATTTTTAATGCTGTTAATTGTGATTGCTTTTCCCCAAACCGTGCGGTGGCTGGTAGATATTGCTAGCCCGGTTGTTCTATAGCTTCAGCTTGCTATAGCTATGGCGGGCAAAGCTGCCTTCATTAATGTTGTGCCAGGCATAAACTCGATCGCGGAATTTTTTCCAGTCTCTGAAAATATTCTCAAAGTCTTTGTCTTTGGCGGCGAATTCTTCATACAGCTCGAAGGAAGCTTTTTCGGCGGCAGCCAAAATCTCTGGACTGTAAGGGCGCAAAATTGTCCCTGTTTTGATTAATCTTTCTAAAGCTTCATTGTTGCGAGCATCGTAACGCATTTGCATGGTCAAATTAGCTTCATAGGTTGCCGCTTGAATCGCTGCTTGGTATGCGGGCGGTAGCTTTTGCCATTCATTGAGGTTAATCTGTAGCTCCAAGGTCGGTCCTGGCTCCCACCAGCCGGGATAGTAGTAGTATTTGGCGACTTTGTGCAGACCTAGCTTTTCATCATCATAAGGACCAACCCATTCGGCGGCATCGATCGCCCCGGTTTGGAGCGCCTGAAAAATTTCGCCACCGGGCAAAGTTTGCACTGTAACTCCTAGCTTGCTCATTACTTGGCCACCCAGGCCAGGAATGCGCATTTTGAGTCCTTGCAGGTCGCTCAAAGTAGAAATTTCTTTCCGAAACCAGCCACCCATTTGGGCACCGGTATTACCTGCCGGAAACTGAATTACGTTAAATTTGCGAGCATACATAGCCTGTAGTTTTTTCAATCCACCGCCTTCGTAAAGCCAAGCATTTTGCTGCTGGGCATTTAGGCCAAAAGGCACTGCCGTGCCAAAAGCTGCGGCTGGAGCCTTACCCAAATAATAGTAGCCAGCGGTGTGACCACAGGCGGCACCACCTTGAGAGACAACGTTTAATACTTCCAAGGGCGGTGCCAGTTCACCCGCTGCCCGAGGCGTGATGGTAAATTTACCACCGGTGATTGCTTTAACTCGATCAGCGATGGTTTTGGCTCCACCAAAAATAGTGTCCAAAGATAATGGCCAGCTCGTGGCCATTTGCCAGCTAATCGTAGGCAGATTGCCGCTAGCAGACGAAGAGCTGCGCCGCGCCTTACAAGAGGCTAGGGTGCCGCCTGCTGCAATGCTGGCGACCGATGCTTGTAAAAATTGTTTGCGCTTCACGTTGTTTTTTTGTTGGTGATTGATCAATCGAGGATATTGATCTATTGGTATTGATCGCAATTTTTGTGCGGAGAAACCGCAGCTAAACAATTCCAAGTTCAATTTCCGGGTTATGGACTGGCGTTTTCATGCAGTTGCACCAGTTGGCATTTATTTCTATTCTGCTCTAGCAGTAGAGGCAACACCAGGCATCTGAGATGGTCAGCATCAAAAATTAAGCTGTATCAGCAATTTTTTTTTCTTGCTCATCTAACCACTCAGATAGCTCTTGATAAGCATAACTTGTGGGTATTAATTTTGCTAATTGATTTGGTAGTTCACTTGCAAAATTATTACTATCATTTTTAGCATTAATCGCTAATATCTCCAGCGCCATAGTTAAATAAAAGCAGCTAAAATAGTAGTGCGGCTGTTTAGCAGCCGCCAAAAACGACAGAATGGCTGATTCTGCCTCTCGAACTGCTCCAGACCTAGCACATTCGCGGATACTATAAACATAGCTACCAGATGATTCCATTCCCACCGGCATGGTTCTTTCAAGTCCTTGAATTAAGGCAGGAAGAATTCGAATATCTCTGTGTTCACCTTGCTTGTAAGATATTTCGCCCAGTAGGTTGGCTGCGCTTGCTACAGTTTGCACCTGTGTAGACGACTGTAAGCAATAAAGCAATGAATCTAAACTATTTGGTAATGTCTCAAACAACCCAACAGTGGATACTGCTAGAGCATTTCCCTTCTCTCCAGCATCCAATTCATTAAAAGCATCGAGCATTGCCGTAATTAGTTCGCTATCTCCAGATCTTGATACTTTATCTACAATTTCTGTTCTGTCTATCGTATTTGTAGATGATGCTATTTTAGCAATAAATCTCTGTTTTTCAGTATTCATAAATGTTATTTTAAATCTTTATCTGTATATTCAACAGGAACAACGTGTGCTCCATTTGGGACACTGTCAACTCTATACCTTTTGGTTCCTTTGCCAGTAGCAACATCAATACCAATAAAAAAACTTGCCTCATGGAAATACATATCTGATCTTCGTGGTTTGGGTATTCCTTTTTCAACAGCATCTTTCACTAGTTCTGCATATTTGCCAATTGCTACAGAGTTAAGCTGGCTGCCATAGTTAGCTGTATCTTGTGCTTTAATGGCATCCGCTAAAAGTTGCACTTGCTTCTTTTTAGGATCAGGACTCTTAGCTGCTTGCTCAAGCTGAGCCTGTGTATATCCTTGGAGTCACTGCGACAGAACCTTCTGGCGTACTACTAGCCGTTGCTAGTAGTGGCTATTTCAGCTTGGATGTTTCGTGCTAACCAGCTTTCTGGCAAACATCGGCCAAGCTGATCTTGTAGCATTGTAATTTTAGTTGAACTATTAATTAGCGCTAATAATTCAATCAAATAAGATATGGTTTCGTATATATAAGGTGGCTCTGAAGAACTAGTACGTAAAGAATCCAGGGCTTTTTCTAGGGTGGGCTTGGCAGCTTGCATATCACCATAGTATTGATGCTGTCCTATGGCACCTAGGCAAGCATCAAAGGTGTCAGGACTGATTTCAGTCGATCCATTCAAAACATCAAGCAAGGCCGGAAGAATGCGAACATCTGGATAGTCTGACAATTTGCGTGAGCATTGTTTGTAGGAAATTTCACCTAGGACATATATACAATCTTTTCCCACTGGCGTGTTAGGGTAACTGAGTGCATAATTGATGAGCACGGGTAAAGATTCTGTTACTGTGTCTGTGAGTCCATCAACTGCAGTATCCAAAATCCTACGATTGTAATTTTCTGGTGCTAATTGTGCTAGAGACTCCAAGGCTTTCTGTAGGAATTTGGGATTTTGTGCATTAGTAATTATACAGAAAGCTGTAGTACGAGCATTCTCTTCATTACTATGAGAAATTTTTACTAGTAGAGTTTCTAAATTTTTACTGTCCATATTGATTTACAAGTAAGTGGTTTGAAATTAGACTAAAAATTTTGTTTTTAGGGAGAAGTCTGTGGGGTACACACTAGTGGGGCAGAAAACTCGTGCATCGTTTTCTCAGAAAAGCTTCAGGCCATAAGAACTCACGGATTTTCTCAATGAAAACATTGGGTTTCAGGTCACTGGAAGTTGGAAAAGATCGCTCAAAGGTACCTCTTTCGGGCCTCAAAAATTACCTAAACTCTTGTCTAGCAGGGTGCTTAAAAGTTTTCTTCACCACTAAGAGGGTACATGTCGCTTTACTGAAAATAAAAATCAGATCGACTAGCAGCACCAGTGGGAAGTCAAGGCTGGTAAATTTCCTCTGTGGCAAGTGAAATTCACCCAGGCCTACATACCAAATTGTGAAATTGATGCCCACTTGTTTCTCGAATTAAGGTGTCTATTACTCAACTGGAAACATGTGAACTCCATAAGAGACATCTTCATTGACACTTAGGCTATCGACCCTAATCTTTTGAGTAAACTTGCCAGACGAGTTGTCAGCTCCCACTTTGTATTCAAACGTGTGAAAAACCTTCTTCTTCTGAGCGTCGTATACACCATTTTCCAGAGCCTCAGTCAAAGAACCTGCATAGTTGCTTACCATCTCCTTATTCAGCTGACTACCAAACGAACTGCCGTCTTTGTTTTTGAAAGCTACTGAAAAGTCTTGCTCATTCTTTTTTTGACCGGGATTCTTGATTAGGGCTTCTAGCTGACTTTGAGTTTTGTCATGAAAACACGTGTGCTTACCCCGGTCATCTTGATAGTTAATCGTCTTACCTTTGAAAACCCCTTTCTGAGGCTTCACTGAACCAGTCGGTGTTGTATTTTTGCATTCTCTGGCAGCAAATAAAGCAATTGTGCTGGATACCTGACTCTTGGTTTCAAATGGTGACGCATAGAACAAAAGACTGGTTAATAACGTGGTAGTAATAAGAATTTTGTGAGCTTTCATGATGTTCCCTGTAATTTCCCTCGATTATACTGTAAATTACAAATAATTTTACTTAATACGTATGAGAGAGTCAGCTATGACAAAGCCGATAGCTAGACTCTTTCAGCAAAGTTTATCGGGCACCAATAAGCTCCTTCATCGGTTACTTTGCTTTCACCCTTGCTCGGATTCAAGAAGTCAATTTTTCTGTCATGGTGGTCACTAGTAGACCAAGGCTTAAGTTCATCCACTTTTGCCTTCACGTTGCCAAAGCCCTTGACTTCTCAGAGAAATCGTTTATTTGAGGGCGGTGCTATTTAAGCCTCAGACTACTAGAAAGAATAATGCCAGCAAATCAAATTGGCTAGGTGAGAGCCGCCGAAATGGTCGGTAAGCGAAGCCGAACCTACCATTTCAACAAATTGAATTTCTCCATATCCACAGTATCGCGGTTCCGATAAATTGCCAAAACGATCGCCAGACCCACAGCCGCTTCTGCTGCCGCGATCGAAATTACAAACACCGCAAAGACCTGGCCCTTAATGCCCACCGGATCTAAATAATTAGAGAAACCCATGAGGTTGAGGTTTACGGCGTTCAGCATTAGCTCGATCGACATCAAAACCCTGACAGCATTCCGGCTAGAAACCAAGCCATAAATGCCGATACAAAATAAAGCCGCAGCTAAAATCAAAAAATAGGGAAGTTGTAATTGCATCATATTATTAGAATCTCAAAACTATTTGCCAGCCAGCTCTCTAGGACGTTCCGGCAGCGTGAGAGCCGATTTTTCGGTCATCTCATTGGTATCGGGGATAAACTCCCGACGAGCCAAAACGATCGCCCCAATCATGGCCATCAACAGTAAGACTGAAGCCAACTCAAAAGGTAACAAGAAGTCGGTGAAAAAGTGTTTGGCCAAAGGCACCAAGGATCCCTCACCAGTGGCTACTTCGGTCGGTGGCTGCCAAGGTGTCACCACTGCTACTGTCGATAACAAAGTAAACAAGCCAGCACAGACTCCACCGGTCAGCACTTTACCAATCCAAGAATTTTTAGCCGGAACAAAGTCTTCCCGCTTGTTCACCAACATGATTGCAAACAAAATCAGTACATTCACCGCACCAACATAAATCAGCACCTGGGCTGCCGAGACAAAATCAGCATTCAGCAGAATATAAATTCCAGACATGCTGATAAATACGCCGCCTAACAAGAAGGCTGAATAGACAATATTCCCTAGTAACACCACTCCTAGAGCCGAACCCAGCATCAGAGCAGACAAAATTATAAAGGAGACAAACTGGACACCTTGAGCAATATTCATGTTTTTCTACTTCTCAGCATTGATTTCGGCGGGAGTTTTACCGGCGCGTTGTACGTCGGCGGGTAGATCGTGAGGATCCATTACGCCCTTGGGCAAGTAAGCCAAGCCACGTAAAGGAGTAACCATCGGATCGTTGGTTACTTTATAAGGCAAGCGACCCAAGGCTACACTGTCGTAATTTAGTTCATGTCGATCGAAAGTCGCCAGTTCATACTCTTCGGTCATCGATAGACAGTTGGTGGGGCAGTATTCTACGCAGTTACCACAGAAAATACAGACTCCAAAGTCGATGCTGTAACTGTCTAGCTTTTTCTTCTTGCTGGCCTTGTCGAACTTGTAATCTACCACTGGCAAATTAATGGGGCAGACCCGCACGCAAACTTCGCAGGCGATACACTTATCAAACTCAAAGTGAATCCGGCCTCGGAAACGCTCAGATGGAATCAGTTTTTCGTATGGATATTGAACAGTAATCGGGCGACGTTGCATGTGGTCGAAGGTGACGGCCATGCCTTGACCGATATATTTGGCGGACTGTACGGCTTCTTTACCGTAGTCTACGACCTGCTTCAAAAAATTCAGCATCTGGGGCAACTCTCCGAGATATTCCTAGGTATCGTAACATTTCTAGCGATTTTAAGTCGCAAGAAATCCCGATCGACAGAGGCTGTCGCCGGGATGGCTTAAATAAGGGATTGCTTTAAAGATAAAACTTAGTAAGCTAAACCCATACTGCGCGTGGTTTCAGCACCCAGATATACCCGAATGCTCAAAAAGTCTGTTGGGCAAGCAGTTTCGCAACGCTTACAGCCAACACAATCTTCGATGCGCGGGGAGGAGGCTATTTGAGCAGCTTTACAGCCATCCCAAGGAACCATTTCTAAAACATCGAGCGGGCAAGCCCGCACGCACTGGGTGCATCCGATACATGTATCGTAAATTTTTACTGCATGAGACATATGATATTAAACTCCCAATATGTGAGTCTAGGCACCTAGAAACTCATAATCAAAGCTCAGTTTACATCAGGGATTGTCAGATGATAGCTAAATTGGTACATAAGTTAAAAGTTCGTAACGTAATCGGAGTAAGGCTCTCAAAGATTACAGACTGTTAAGAATACTTGCCATCATCCACGAAGTGTTGCCCAAGGCAAATCGCTGCTACTGAGAGCAAAATAGCTTTGTCTCGCAATGTCTCTGCCAATTAGTTTTGTGACCGCGATCGACCAACCAATTTCTCACCTTCAATCCAGACCAGCATTAGTAAGCTAAAGCCAATACAGATGCCCATTTCTAACCAGTCCAGCGGATGGGTGTTAAAGAAGCTTTGGAATGGGGGGAAATAGATCAAAGAAATTTGGAGCAGGGTAGTGATCGTTACTGCCCAGAGCAAGTAGGGGTTAGTAAACGGATTAATTTCAATGAGCAGTTGACTATTTGATCGAATGGCCAAGGCATGTCCCATTTGTGCCAAACAGAGCATCGTAAACACCATGGTTTTCCAAGTATCAGGAGACTTGGTATAGGTGCTGCCATGGGTATAGTCGAAGGCAATTTTCATCATAATGATGCTGAGGATAGCGAAAACCACCCCAATTCTGACCATGTAGGCTCCCAGACCTCGGGCAAAAATGCTTTCTTTGGGGTCAAACGGAGCACGCTGCATCACATTGGGTTCGGGTGGCTCCACAGCTAGCGCCAAGGCTGGTAAACCATCAGTTACTAGGTTCATCCACAAAATTTGCAGCGGCGAGAGGGGCACACCACCTAATCCCAGTAGCGGAGCGGCGGCGATCGTGAGAATTTCGCCGATGTTGCTGCCCAAAATGTACTTAATAAAGCGGCGAATGTTGGTGTACACCACTCGTCCTTCTTCGGTGGCCGCGACGATCGAAGCAAAGTTGTCGTCTAGCAAGATCATGTCGCTGGCTTCTTTACTGACATCGGTACCGGTGATCCCCATGGCTATCCCGATATCGGCTTGTTTGAGAGCCGGGGCATCGTTAACTCCATCGCCGGTCATCGCTACCAATTGACCACGCTTGCGTAAAGCTTGCACAATGCGCAGTTTGTGTTCAGGACTAACACGGGCATAAACATTGGTTTTTTCGACCACCTCTAAAAGATCTAGCTCACTCATAGCCTCTAGTTCGCGGCCAGAGATGGCCTTGCCACCGACAGGAGTCATTCCCAAATCTTCGGCGATCGCCTGAGCGGTCAATTGATGATCGCCAGTAATCATTACCGTGCGAATTCCAGCAGTCTGGCATTTTTTCACGGCATCTCTTACCTCTGGGCGCGGCGCATCTAACATACCCACTAACCCTAGCCACAACAAATCGCTTTCAGCAGCATCTTCGCTAGCAAGAATTTCGGCTCCTTCGCGGTAGGCCAAGCCCAAGACCCGCAAACCTTTGCTGGCTAAGTCATTATTTTGTTGAATAATTTGCTCCCGATGATTGCCAGTCATTACTTGGGGTTCAGGACCAAAGACCACACCAACACAGCGTTCTAAGATCGATTCTGGAGAGCCTTTGACGAAAGTGATATAGCCGTTGGCTTGAGCACAGACTACGCTCATTCGCTTGCGATCGCTGTCAAAAGGAAATTCAGCTACCCGAGGTAAAGCCTTAATACTGGCCGCTCGATCGACTCCACCTTTCTCTGCTAACACTACCATTGCACCTTCGGTAGGGTCGCCCACAATCTGCCACTGCTCGTCGCGCCATTCTAAAATGGCATCGTTACACAAGACGCAGCCCCAGAGTAACCGGGTGAGATCGGGATATAATGATCGATCAATTTCTTGGCCATCTACTTGAAACTTACCATTTGGTTCATAGCCTTCACCGGTGATAGTTAGGTTTTGTTGGAGGGTAGCTACTCGCTGCACCACCATTTTGTTTTGAGTCAGGGTACCGGTTTTATCGGAGCAAATTGTAGTTACACTGCCCAAAGTTTCGACCGCAGGCAGTTTACGAATCAGGGCATTGCGCTTAACCATCCGCTGGGTGCCGAGAGCGAGAGTAATAGTAATTACCGCTGGCATACTTTCGGGAACTACTGCTACCGCCATACTGAGAGATACTTCAACCAGCTCGCGGAATAGTTTGATGTCGAATTTTTGGGCGATTAAGCTGGGAATCATGCCGCCGATGACTACGACTGCTACTAGTGCCAAAGAGCCTTTAACCAAGACATCGCCAAGCTGACTGATGCGCTTTTGCAGGGGCGTGGGTTCGCTGACTACTGACTGAATTTGAGCGGCAATACGCCCTAGCTCTGTATCCATGCCGGTTTTGGTAACTACGGCTTCGCCCCGCCCCATCAATACTTCGGTGCCCTGATATAAGCTGTTTACTCGATCTCCTAAATCAATATCAGCGGCTAAGGTGGGGCGAGGATCTTTATTAGATGCCGTGGCTTCGCCGGTAAGGGCAGCTTCTCGCACTTGCAGGTTGGCGGCAGAGAGCAAGCGGGCATCAGCAGCCATTTTTACGCCAGCTTCTACTAAAATAATGTCGCCAGGGACTAGTTCTTTGCCATCTATTTCTGAGATGCGACCATCACGGCGTACTTTGACCTGAGGAGAAGCCATTTCTTTGAGGGCAGCCAAGGCTTCTTCGGCTTTGCTTTCTTGGAAGTAGCCCATGATGCCGTTGAGAATTACCACCGACAAAATGGCGATCGTGTCTTTAAAAGGAACACCTTTAACATCTCCAGACATCATGCCCCACACATCCATTGCCCCCGAGACAAAAGCCACAAACATCAGCATGATCAGCATGATGTTGGTAAACTGGTCTAGCAAAATCTGCCAGCGACTGCGTCCGGCGGTGGCTACTAGCTCATTTTTGCCATACTGAATTAGGCGACTCTGGACGGTGCTACTGCTGAGTCCTTGGTCAATGCTAGTTTCTAGCTGAGCGATAGTGCGATCGACATCTAAAGTATGCCAAGCGGTGGAGTTAGCAGGTGGTTTCGAGAGACTAGTCATAGATGTGTTTCTGTTACAAGGTCAGCCGTTGGTGGATTAATTGATGCAAATTTGCTGGGTCATTCGTAGGATTTTCCGCATAATCAAAAGGTTATGGCAATGAAAATCCCTTTCTTCATAGACAAAACTCTATGAATTAACGTATAACATATCGTTATTATGTATGATACTGGCTCTTAATGTATTTTGGTGGGGCATAAAACCTTGAAAAACTGGTGATACAGGTTCTGAGTAAAGACTGATAAAATATCAGGGTCTGCTTAGCCGATAAGAGGATTTTTTATGATGCTATCTTCGAGCGCTTATGGCGCAAGCAAAGCGATCGCCCAAAACTCGCAGCTTAGTTTGTCCGGTGTTACTTGGGAGCAATTTGAGTTAGTAGAGGCGGCTTTTGTTGGAATTGGTGGAGTCAGATTTATTTATTTTGATGGTGTTTTAGAGATTATGACTCCTAGTCCAGACCATGAAGATTACAAAAGTACGATCGGTCTGTTGCTCGAAGCGTACATGAGAAAAATTGGTGTACGTTTCTATCGGCGAGGTAGCGCAACTTTAGGCCACAAATCTTTGGGGGGACAGAAAGAACCTGATGAATCCTATAATTTTGAGGTAAAAAAGCCAATTCCAGATTTAGTGGTGGAAGTGATTATTACAAGCGGCAGCATTAGTTTGTTGCAACTCTATCAGCGTTTGGGGGTGCCAGAGGTCTGGCTGTGGCAGGATGGAGTTCTGGATATTTACTATTTGGAAATTACTGGTTATCGGTTGCTCGATCGAAGTCATTTTCTACCCGAATTAAACTTAGGCGTATTGTCAAAATACATTAACTATCATGATCAATATGATGCAGTTATCGAATTTATCAATGAATTATAAGTCTTCAAAAGCTTTTACTGGCTGGCGAACAGGAATGTTACGCTGACTTCAACTCATCCAGCTTAGACAATACTTCCTTACTATGTATCGATGGATTTACACCAGTAAAAGTAGCTTTCAGCTCACCGTCTGGTGAAATAATAAAAGTATGACGCATCGAAAAAATACCTAGCCAAGAACCATAAGACTTACTCACCTTACCGCCATCATCGGCCAACAGCGGAAACTTTAAGCCCTCAGAATCGCAAAACTTGGCATGAGAATCTACTGAGTCGGCGCTTACCCCAATAATCTGAGCATTTCTGGTTGCATACTCGCCCATATCTTGCTGAAAGCGACGCGCTTCTAGAGTACAGCCCGAAGTAAAATCTTTGGGATAAAAGTACAGCACCACCCACTTGCCCTGATAGTCTTGCAGCGATACTGTACCATCACCTGTATTAGTTGGTAGCGAAAAACCCGGAGCCGGAGCATTCAGAGTTGGCAGCTTCCCACCCAAAGCGTAGGCTGCTGGCACAAAGTTCGACCAGCTCAAAAAACTAATGAGAACGGCTAAGACAGCCGAAAAAAAATTGCGACGAGACAGCATGGAACTTGGTAGGAGGATGGGCTTTCGTTACGTTAACACAGGTTACTACCCGATCTCTACAATCACCGGGGTGTGATCGCTGGGTTGCTCTAATTCGCGGGGAACTTTGTCGATCGTACAACCGGTGGCTCGATCGATCAACTCTGGACTCAGATACAAATGGTCAATCCGCCAGCCCCGATTGCGGCTATAGCCGCCCTGGCGATAGTCCCACCAGCTATAGTGGCCGGGTTCGCTGACAAAATGCCGAAATACGTCTTTGAGACCCAGATCTAGCACGGCAGATTTCAGCGCTGCCCGCTCTACGGGCGAATACATAATATGGTCATCTTTCTTTTTGGTATGAATATCGATCGCCTCTAGCGCAATATTAAAGTCGCCACAAACACATAAAGATTTATCAGACTGCGCCGCCAGATATTGCCGCAGCAATTCTAGCCAGCGCAGTTTGTACTGATATTTTTCGCTGCCTACTTCGCTACCATTGGGCACGTACAAATTAACGATCGACACATCGCCGATCTGACCAGAAATTACTCTTTTTTGCTCGTCTAAATCCTCTACTGGTTCAGCGCCTAGCACACCAGCAAACCCCACCGAAACATTAGTCAGGGGCTGGCGGCTAATGAGTGCCACACCGTTGTAAGATTTTTGGCCAGAAATATATACTTCATAACCAATATCGGTAAAGGCCGATCGAGGGAACTGGTCATCTGTCACCTTGGTTTCTTGGAGGCAGAGCACATCTACTGGCTGGCGTTGCAGCCAATCGGTCACAATTCCTAGGCGAGTACGCACCGAATTGACATTCCAGGTAGCAATTTGCATCGGTCGCTATTTGCCGCCAATAATGATGTTACGGAACTTCATGCTACTGCCCGGAGAATGGCTAATGGCAATTACCAACATCGTGCGCACGTTAGCCGGTGGGGCAGCAAAGGTCACAGATGCTTTCAGAGGAATGCCAGGAATGAGCGAGTTTTCGGCTTCGTCACCATCGACACTGCCGATTTTTACTTTGGTGGCTTTGTATTCATCACCCGATTTATCAATGAAGCGGGTGCCAGCAATTTTAAAAGAGACAGACACATCTTCTTTCTTTTTATTGATCAACAGTAAACGACATACTAAAGTTTCTGCTTCTCGTTTACAGGAGGTCAACTCATAGAGAACGCCGCTGTCTCTCACAACGGTATCACCAAGCACAACTTGTTCAGGTTCAGCTTTGGCAGGTTTAGCTGTGGTGGGCTTCTTAACTGTTTCTTTTTTTGGGGCTGCGTCAGCGGCAAAAATCACGACCCCTTGTAATAGTAAGGATCCGATTAGAAATCCTTGGAAAAGTTTATTGTTCATTCACACCCTAAAATAGATTGGTAAGTAGCAGGTTGGCAAAATGTCTAGATCTCTGCCAGGAGAGATATCCCCAAACATTATCTGTTAGAGTTGGTCAAACTGAACGGTGTTCCCCAAAACTATTAAGTTGGCCAGGCATTGCTATATGTAGTGAATGCAAATACAAGCAAAGCACCCAGTGAAAGTAATCCTTGCATGACCAGCCCTACCACTGAACCAGCTACGATGCCAATGCCCGCTCGCAAAGATCTTTGCAGTCGATCGAGTGCTGACAAGCTTTTATCCCGCATTAAATAAAAGATTTCGGCAATTACTGCGCCAATAAAGGGGCCAAAGAAAATTCCGATCAGTGGGCCACCTACTGGTAGAGCTGGCAATAAGCCAAAGAAGCCCAGTCCTAGTCCGATCATGGCTCCTACTTGCCCCCAATTACTGGCTCCGGCTTTTTGGCCGCCGAGTATTCCGGCCAGGTATTCGATTGCAAAACATAGGGCAAGGACAATAATTGAAACGACTAGTGGCACGGTTACTTGCTGCCAACCGTAGATAAAACCGGCGGCCACGATCGCCCCGACAATGAGGCTTGGCCCTGGAATAGCAGGGATAAAGGCTCCGACTACGCCCAGCAGCATGACTGCTAGGAGTACCCAGTAGGCTACGGTAGGCAACCAATGGGTTACAACGGTGGGGAATGACATGGTGGAAAGAGTTATTTTGACTTAAGTACCATGCCTGTCATTATCTCGGTTTTTGGGTCTATTTCATGGTGGAGTACAATAATGGTTGCGGATAATTTAGATTTCAGCGTTAGATAAGACCTAGGGGTATTTAATCTGATTAATTAGAACAGTGAGCTACTGGTTTAAGATCCAGTTAAGAATGCCAAGAATTTTCTGGACGGGTATAACAAAATAATTAGTAGGATCGATCGTGACATTATTGCCTTCTAACTTAAGAAACTGCCAGATCGTACCGCTAGTCACGCAACCATAGATAACTGGAGTACTTTGCTCTTGACTTTGATTGTAAAACTGCGCTGCAAGCATCTCAGCCACACATTGACCCAATCCAGTTTCTATCTCTCCTCGTTTAGCTTCGACTAGCATTAACACTGGGGCATCGATAGTAAACGGGTTCTGTGATTTACTAAACAGAAAATCACAGAACCCATTTAAGCCACGTTCTCGATCGACATCAAACTCTTCGCCAGAAAACAACTGTACTTGTTCGTTAGTCAGTCTTCTTGCTTCAACTAAAATCGGACTAACCAATAATTCAGACTTAGCCTTTTCGGTTCTAGCAACTTCAGCTAAACGAAACGATTGATTGAAAATATCTAACATACTTAGCTGTGGCTCTACCAAAGCCAAAGATTCACAAAACCGTTCATCAGTTATCTTTAACTTAAATTGATTCTTGACAGAATCTAATGTGAAGTTGTTGTATGCCATAATTATTGAATTGCCAGCAAACTACTTTAATTCTACGAGGGTTTCGATCATAACGCCAGCAATTCAGATCAGCCGAATCCGAATATTTGACTTACCATCAAACTGAGATGATAGACGATCGCGGAGTTAGTTGACTAGCAACCCTCCGGCGAGCTGACCTCCTGCCCAATTAAATTGGGTAAACGGAGTAAAGTAGAGTTGCTATTTGAATGTCGATCACGGCTTTACTAGTCTAAGCATAATCACCTAGCAGCTTGTCGGAGTTAAACAATTGTAGGGTGGGCACTGCCCACGAAGAATTTTAATCAATGTACGATTGCCTACGTAAAAAAGCAGAGACAGATTTGGATAATTATACGGTTGTCTTTTGGGCTGACTTAACTCAGGCCAACGTATAGTGTCGTAATCACTGAGAATTCAAAGTAGTATTAATATAAAATTTAGGTGTTTACCTCCTAGTTTAAGTTGAAATACCCTGTGATAGTAGATACATGTAGGAAGTCCTACTTTCTGGGGTTACGATAGGAGTTCTTTGGGGCAATAGTTTCAAATAAATTAATATTAAAATTCCTGGGGTTTGGTGTTTTAACTCAACTGAATGTTTTGATTTGACTTAGTGTTTGGTGATCCATTCTTAGAGACCGATTTGATTACAGCGATCGAACTCTGCTCATGTGAAAGCCATTAGATGCCCCTTGAAATCAAGTGGCATTTTTGTTTTGGCTGTAATGAAGTCATGGCAAATTGTATCTTGAGTGCGAGAAAGATTTTGCAATCATTTTTTATGGTAGTTTTTTTTATCAGTACTGTGGTCTTAAGGCTGCTAGTAGAGCAATCACCGAGATTTGGTGACTCATAGTGAATATACCTGGAGGTATTATAGGTGGGTCAGAAATAGTCAGTTATCGATAGCTTTGCTTGCACCTCCGGTGATCAGGTAATTTCTCGGTTGTTTTAGGCTATGGCCTATGACAACATAGGTATAAGAAGGAAATGGTAAACATCCATGATTTAATTCGAAGGTATTCTTTCTGGTGGTTTTGATCTTTAGTCTCCAATTTATTGAGGTGTGTTTGCAATTAGCAGGTTTAAGTTTCTTTGGTTTAAATGGAAAAATTAGATTAAGTTCACTTTTATAGTGAACTTTTTTATTGATGCTGTGATTTCGATTCTCCTACCAGAGACGCTCCGCAAACATGCTGAAAAACAATCGCTGAAGCTCATAGAATATTGGGAGTCTAGGTATTTTCATCATTCAATAATTCGGTAATTTTACTACGAATTCAGCTAATGTGTTGGGCATCATAATAATGGCCAGTATTTGGATCTGTGCTTTTACAACAGTGGAAGTAGAGCCTTAAATAACGGCACTCAAAAATCTAATGTAATTTATGGTCTGGGTGCATCTAACCTGCTATCGAAACACATCAAGTTTCATTTTGGCCATTCTGCTCTGCGGTACCAACAGTTCATCGTTTTAATGTATTACTCCTGATTGCTATGAAATCTTTTCTGTCATCTCTGCATAAACTCGACTCTTCTAATGATGTGCTCCGCGATCGAACAGCTTTTACTAAGCAAGTTCAGGCATTGCCATCTTTGTTCAAGAATTCAAAAGTGATCGATAAATCTATGAGAAAGGGTATTCCTGGCATCAGTCTTTCTCTGTATACATCTTTACTAATGATCGGTACTAGTATTGGAATTGGTATTACTTTCAATCCGCAGCGCAGTTGGGCTGGCAGCACTTGCGTTGGGACGTATTCTAGTCGATCTGGGGTGACAATTGATGCTTCAGGTGCAGTGGTAGCATCTGGAACCAGCAGTGTAATTGGTTACTTCAATAGCATCACTAATTCTTATGTACCCCTTGTTAATTACACAGGTGGTAACAATATTAATGCGATCGCAGTTCAACCATCTACCGGTAATCTTTATTTCGTCAACCGGACTACTGGCAAGGTCGTTGTTTTCAATGTCAACACCAATGTACAAACTACTCTTTCCGGAACTATTCCTGTCTCTATTACGACCGGAAGTGCAGTCATTGGTGCTACGTTTAATGCCAGTGGTAAATTATATGTTTATTACTCAGATAAAAAGCTGATTGAAGTCGATCCTACCACTGGTGGCCAGAGCGGCGTTACGATCAGCATTAGTGGTATTCCTGGTGGGGGGCCACCACCGCCAGGGACTATTGCGAATAATACTACTGTAACTGGTGGCAATACAAATGGGGATATAGCGATCGGTACAGATGGTCTTATCTATATATTAGGAGACACCAGCACCATTAATACTGGCGGTGTGCTTACCTACACCTCTCGACTGTATACTCTGACAATTAGTGGAACTACAGCGACTGCTGTCGCAGTGGTCGCTAGCAATATTACCGGTCTTGGCGGTTCCGCAGCAAATGGATTGGCGATCGATCCAGCGACTGGCAAATTCTATATCAGCAGCAGCTTAGGTACTTATGAATTAAACACCGCTACAAATTCCGCAACTCAATTAACAACTGCAACGGGGACAGGTGACCTAGGTGCTTGTGGCTCACCTGTGCCAGATTTACCAACCATTACCAAAGCATTTAACCCAAATAATGTTGTTGGAATACCGGCAAACAGCACGTTGACATTGACATTGGGCAATACCAACCAGGTACCTATTTATTTAATATCAACATTAGTTGACAACTTTCAAACAGGGTTAGCAGTTAGATCTCCTAATGGGTTGGGTGGTACGTGCCTAGCTGATACAGCCAACAACAACAAAGTAACTGCCGTGGCAAACAGCAACTCTATTAGCTTGTTGAATGGATTAAAAGTTCCGGCTGGTGGTTGTACCGTGACGGTCAATGTCACGGCTAGTAATACGGGTACTTTTATTAATACTATTGCGGCTGGAGAATTAAAGACCACGGCAGGGAATAACCCGGGTAGTACTACTGGCACTTTGGTAGTAGTTCTTGGCGATTATGGAGATGCCCCTATTACTGGAACAGCACCAAGTGGGACGGGTACAAATGCTTATAGCCAAGCCATACATGGAGTTATTTCTGGTATAAAGTTAGGAGCCGTGATCGATAGTGAAACAGGGTCGATCGCCAACGCTAACGCAAGTGGTGATGGAGCCGACGACGACAGCATCAGTAGCTTTCCTACTTTGACTGCTGGAGGCACCAGCTATAGTATTCCTGCTGCAAATATCACCGCAACAGGAACGGGTACACTGCATGCCTGGATCGATTTCAATAAGAACGGTACGTTTGATGTTGGCGAATATACTAGCGCTGCGGTTGTGAGTGATACACTTTCAGGCGATCTAAACTGGACAGGAATTACTGCCGGTGCTGCTGGAAATACCTTCGCTCGTTTTCGCTTCACCAGTGATGCCACAGTCACAGCCAGTACCCCTAGTGGAATTGCTGCTGATGGGGAAGTGGAAGATTATCAGATATTAATTACACCACCTGTTGCAATACCCGCAGATATTAAGCTCATCAAACGCATTACAGAAATTAATAGCGATCGACTAAAAAACCCTAATGACACAAGTTTTGCTCTCGACCAAGTGTTAAACAACCCAGCAACCACCAGTGATGATCCAGGGCTAAATTGGCCGAGTGGCTATTTGGTGGGCTCTTATAATGCTGGATTGATCAACCCTAAAGATGTGGTGGAATACACTGTTTATTTTTTGAATGCTCGGGGTTCTGATGCCAATACAGTGAGATTCTGTGATCAAATAGTGGGTGCGCAACAGTTTTTGGCAGATGCTTATGGAGTTGGCAAAGATATTGAATATAAATTGGGTGCTAATGCTGTGCAATATCTCACCAAAGCCAGTTTGACTTCAGTCGATCGGGCGGAGTTAAATAGTAGTACAGGTACTATTGTGGGCTGTCCTATTCCCAGTATTACAGGGACAAATAATGGAACGGTAATTGTTGATGTTACCGGCACTGGTAGTAGTGGTCAGCAAAATCTACTGGCCTTGCCTGGTGGTACGGCTCCTGGGGTGCCGACTAATTCTTATGGTTATTTCAGATTTAAAACCAAGGTAAACCCCTAATAATAACTGGTCTTAATTCTCTGATTTCCTTGCAATTGCTCCATTACTATCATTATCTTTTTGTACCTTGCCATGTTTACCCCCCCACGTCTTGCTTCCTCTGTCGCTCTGAAATTTCCGCTTTTGCGCTATCACTCTTTACTATTAGCATCGTTGTTTATTGGTGGGGGTCTACTTAATACCATGATGGCTACTGCGGCTAGCCCTACCCCTGGGACTGTGATCGAAAACCAGGCGACCGGTTCATTTGTCGATACTGCTGATAATTTGTCTAAAACAGTTGCCTCAGATGTCGTCAAAGTCACAGTTGCTGAAGTTGCCGGGATTTCGATCATTAATAGCAATATAGCTAATGCTATTCCTGGAACCATCGCTAACTTCGATTTTACCATCAAAAACGTTGGTAACGATCCGACTAAATTCTTCTTACCCAGTACTCTCGATACTGCCAAAATTATCGGTGGTGCTCAATCAGGAGTCTTGCAAATTGTTAGCTATGTTCCGGCTGGGAGTACTACGCCAGTTGTGCTAGCTACTCCTATCGACGTGAGTACGGCAGGTGATACTAATACCCTGAGTGATGTGACGCTAGGGGGAAATATTACATTGGGTTCTATTCCGGCTGATGCTGCGATCGTCGTTCGGGTCAAGGTAAATGTCACCGCTGCTACGGGTAGTCCGGTCAGTGTCATTTTAGGCGATACACCCACTGTTGGGGATAGTAATATTACCTACACTGTTGGTACCAATGATGTGTACACTGTCGATAATCCTGTCGGATCAACAGTTAGTGGCGAAGCGGTCGGTACTCCGATTAACGGCGTGCGCGAAGCCAGTGCCATCCAATCAGTAAATGCAATTAGTACAGCCAAATTTATTTCTGGGACTGTGTTTGAAGACCCCAACTACGGCGGTGGTGCAGGTCGTCCTCTCAATACCCCCACCACATCAGGTCGCGCCAATGCCATAGTTGAGATCTATGATTCTACCGGGGCATTCAAAGGCTTTACCACAACTGATAGCGCTGGGGCGTACAAATTTGATGCCACCAACGTCATTGGGGGAGTAATCGCCGGAAACTACAAAATTCGGGTGGTAAACAGTACTGTTACATCCTCTCGTCTGGGCTATGTCAATACTTTGGTACCAGTGCAAACCTTCCGCACTGACGCAACCACTGGGTCGATTATTGATGTCACCGACCATGTGGGGGGTGAGAAACCAGCCGAAGTTGATGCCTCGGCGAATACCACTAACGCTAATCTTGCCACCCTTGATACGCCTACTCAGGAAGCCCAGTCACTGACGGTTGTGCAAGTTAGTACTACTAACGTTACCGGGATTGATTTTGGCTATAACTTTGACACAATCGTCAACACTAGTAACGCTGGCCAAGGTTCACTCCGTCAATTTGTCACCAATAGCAACGCCCTAACAAATACTAATTTAGCTCAAGAAGGTCAAACTGCTGGCCAAGAAGTCTCGATCTTTATGATTTCTGACGGCTCAGTCCGAGCCGGACTATCGGGTAGCTATAGCACCGGTATAAATGGCACTGGCGGCAACAACAATACAGCCGTCATTGCCCTCAGTAGCCAACTGATCATTACAGATAGTAATACATCGATCGATGGCCGCACCCAAACCCAAAACGTCTTCGATACCAACTCCGGCACAGTCGGCACCGGCGGCACAGTCGGCACCGATAACCTAGCCCTCTCTGTTATCCCCAAACCCGAAATTGCTCTAGATTTTAGCACCATGCCGATCGTCAACGGCAACTTCAACCCCAATGGCGGTGGTAGCAACGCGATCGTCGTGCAAGGACAAAACACCACTCTGGCTGGCTTTTCCTTCTATGGATACCGCATTCAGGCAGGGTTAGGAGGAATGAACAATGGCGCAATTTGGATCAATCCCGCAGTCACCGATAGCGGCAAAGCCACACTGACCCAACTACTGGGCGGCACGCTTGCCAATGGCAGCAGTCCAGCAGCCAATGCCTACGTGGGCTATGCCTTCCAAGCTACCGGAGCCGCCGATATTTTCAACAACTACTTTGCTTACTTAGGCGATGCTGGTACCTTTGGTAATTCCACTGGTGTGATTAGTAATGCCGTAATTAACTTTTACAACAATGAAGTTTTTGCCAATGGCCCCAAAAACATCGGCACAGATGCCAGCGGCGTATATGCCGATCAACTAAAAACAGAAATCAATGCCAAGAATATCAAGATTTATCAAAACTTAATCCATGGTGCTACTAGCGTCGCCAGCGCTCTCTCTCAAGGTAAAGGACTCCAAATCAGTACTGGCTCTAGTGTCGAAGTGACAAATAACACCTTCAGTGGCAACTACCAAGCAGGCATTATGTCTGCGGGTATCGACGACACGATCGAGAAAAATATCATTACCGATAGCCGGGTAGACGGTGCCGGGAATTACGGGTCTGGCATAGTAATCTTGAAGCTTGACAGCAACTCCGGCTTGCGAAACAAAATCTCTCAAAACAGCTTGTTTGGCAACGTCAAGTTAGGAATTGACCTAGGCATCTATAATGGCAGCATTTTTCAGGCAGGAGTAACTGGCAACGATGGTGCGACTAACACCAGTAATACGGGCACCCAGGCTGCCAATATTGGTATGGACTACCCGATCATTACTTCATCAACATTAAGTGCTGGTACACTTACGGTCAAAGGTTATGTAGGAATCAGCTCCGCAGGCAATCCCCTTTTTACCAATAAAGTTGTCGAGCTATTCGTAGCGGCTGATGATGGTAACAACAATGGTGAAGTTATTTTGGGCGATACTCGATCAAGACCTCATGGCGAAGGCAAGACCTATATTGGCACCTGTACTACCGATGCCAACAGCCTCTTTGGTATTAGCCCAGCCTGTGAATTTACCAACACAGCTACCCTGAGTTTAACTAATGCTAGAAACATTACAGCCACAGCTACAGACGCTGCTGGCAACACCTCCGAGTTTAGTTCCATACCTCCAGTAAAAGCCCAAGTGCTCTTGGTCAAGCGAATTACTGCTATCAAAGATGTTGATACCAATGCAGTAACTAACTTCACGGCCTTTACCGATGATACTACATCTGCCAATAAAACTGATGACAACAACTGTAACTGGCCGACTGCCACTGGCTCCACTGGTGCCTGCACCAACACCTATACCGTCGGCAAAATTACTCCCTCACCTGTGAAACCAGGTGATGAAGTAGAATACACCATCTACTACCTCAATAGTGGCGAAAACAGAGCTACCCAAGCCCGTGTCTGCGACCAGCTAGATGCCAACTTAGATTTTCAAACTCAGTTCGACATCACTAACTCAGCCACCTTAAATAAAGGCATTGCTTTGGTTCCTGGTACTAGTGCTCTTCCTCAATATCTCACCAATAATGACGCGGATGCAGATGCTGGACGATTAACGACTCCTAGTCTTGCCACTAGCTGTAACTTAGCTGCCAACTCCGGGACTAATTTATCGAATGATGTAGTAGTTGTAGATGTGGGCACTACCAGCAGTCCCCTCATGGGTTCTACTTCCGCTGGTGCGCCCGCCACTTCTTACGGTTACATTCGCTTCAAAGTAAAAGTGAAAAAATAGAAAAATGATATCCATTAGGTGCCCTGTTTACAGAGGCACCTTTTTTGTTGGATTTGCTATCTATTATGACAGTATATTTACTACAGCTAAAAATGCTGTAGATAAGTAGCACAAATAATATGCTGTCTTTATTTGTTCGTTGTTATAATTAATTGCTTCTCTGCTAACAAGAAAAGCCAAAGGATGAGAACAAAACGTAACATCTTGCTATTCTGTTACATTAAAATGTGACTGCCTCTAAGTAATTACACAAATTCTTCCAGTTAAAAGTAAAAATGCAACAAAGATCCGAATATATACGATATTCAACATACATCACTAAGAATTAGAATAGGGAAACCACCGAAATATTTTCAGTCGAAGAGTTAATATCGGACTGTTTTTACTCGGTATTTCCCCACTCCATAAATGCATTCTAGTCATGATTAAATATCAACATTTTACCAAAAGTTCTTCTGTAAAAAAGGATATTAGAAAATGCCATAAATATTTAACTCATCTGATCATTTTCTTGGGCGTATTTGCTGGAAACAGTTCTGTTCAAGTCGCACCACTTTTGGCCGCACCTACCGCACCAAATGTGATAATTAACAACCAAGCAACAGGAACATTTACTGATGGTGATGACAGCAGTGCTGGTCAAGAAGCTGTCGTATCTAACATTGTTACAATTACCGTAGCTGAAGTGGCTGGAATTTTGATTACGCCCTTCAATACGCCCAGTCCTATCAGCGGCACAGTTACTAATTTTGATTTTCAAATTAAAAACATTGGTAATGACCCCACTAAATTTTTCTTGCCCATAGCACCATCTAATATCACTGGCGGTACAGCAGGCATATTGCAAGTAGTAAGCTACATCACTAGCACTGGTACCAAAATCGACTTAACCACGCCCATTAATATTACCGCAGCCGTCAACACTGGTGCTCTCTCTGACCCTACTTTGGATGGCAATACTATCCTAGGCTCTATTCCAGTTGATGCCGCAATCATTGTGCGGGTGCCAGTCACTGTTACCGCTGCCGCTAATTCTTTTGTGGTTGTTACGCTAGGTAATACTGCCAGTTCACCATCTGCAAATAATACTCCCTATGTTGCCAGTACCAACGATGTATATACTGTTGACAACACTGACGGTGCTCCTGGAGAAGCTGCCGGTATGCCCATTAATGGTGATGCTACTAATCACCGCCAAGAAGCCAGCGCTGGTTTTAACACAGCAGTATTAGCTCCCCCAGGCTCAATTGCTGGCACAGTTTTTGAAGATATTAATTATGGTGGGGGAGCTGGTCGCCCCCTAAGTACATCTAGCGCTGTACCGTTGCGAAATGCTCGAGTCGAGCTATACAACGCTGCGGGCATTTTGCAAGGCTTTACTCTCACTAGTATTAATGGCGTGTATAAATTTGACTCTAGTAATATTAGCAGTGGCATTGTAGCTGATGATTATAGAGTTCGGGTAGTTAATAATACGATCATTTCCTCGCGGCCAAATCCAGCTTCTACCGTGGGATTACTTCCCGTTCAAACCTTTCGTACCAATGCCTCTACAGGGACAGCTACTGATGTGACAGATAAAGTAGGAGGTGAAAAACCCAGAGAGATTGATGCTCCATCTAATACTACAAATGCTAATTTGAGTACTCTAGATACTAGTACCCAAGAAGCACAGTCTATAACGACAGTGCAAGTAAGCAGTGCTGCTGTGACTGGTATCGACTTTGGCTATAACTTTGATACCATTGTTAATACTAATAGTACTGGGCAAGGTTCGCTGCGACAATTTGTGGCAAATAGCAACGCCCTGAGCAATACCGGCTTAGATCAGATTGCTAACCCTTCCCCAGCACCAGGTACTACGGCAATCGATCCCGCGCTCGGTGTAGAAACTAGCATTTTTATGATTCCAGCCAACTCTCTACCAGCCAATGGTGTTGCCCTAATTAGCTTGGGAACTTCTCCCAGTGGTGGGCGTTTAATTATTAGAGATTCTTTTACAGCGATCGATGGCCGTACTCAAACTATTAATCAAGGGAATACTAACAACACTGCCTTTGGCAATACTACTACGTCGATCGGTATAGGTGGCAACATCTTAACTAGAATCAATGGTCCAGAAATAGAGCTTAAAACTATCAATGATATTGCCATTTTCACTAGTGGACGAGGCACGTACATCAATAGCATTAGTTTCACTGGTAATGCCTCAGCAGCGATTCAGACGACAAGTACCAGTACCGATAGCCGCATCGAAAATATTCTTGCTGGCACAATTTCAGCCACCCAAGTTCAAGCGAATGGGGGCTATGGCAAATCATTGCAAATTAGTGGTAGCAACACACTAGTTGATCACAATTTGCTTCTGGCAACAAATGAACCTATTGTGATTAATGCCGCAAATGTTAATAACCTAACCAATATTATTATTACAAATAACGAAATTACGTCTGGAAAGACCGATGGCAGCGCTGTTACTGGTGCTTGCATTCATATTAGTGCGGGCACAAATTCAAGTAGTGCGAGTAGTACCCTCATCCAAAACAACTATTTATACAATTGTGGGTGGGGAGTTTTGATGGATGGCAATAGTACTGGCTCTAATACGACTGTTTTACAAAATACTATTGAACGCAATAACAACGCAGGTATCTTAATTAATACGGCAGAGCATGATCATACTATCAAACAAAACATTATAGCCAACAACTCGGGTGTGGGCATATTAATTGAGAAAGGAGCTACCGGAATCAGAATCACTAAGAACAGTATTTATGCTAATACTAATGTTGGTATAGATTTAAGTCCAAATCCAGGGTCTTATATCAACCAAGGACTTACCGCCAATAATGGCATTGTTGATGATACTAGTTCTGCGGAAGAATATGGCAATAAGGGGATGGATTATCCTGTAATTACTTATTCTGTACTGGCCGGAGGAAAGCTTACCGTAAAAGGCTTTGTTGGTAGCGAACTGAGCAGCTCAAAATTTGTTGGTGCCAATTTAGAATTTTTTATTGCTGATAATAGTCCCGCCGATCAAGATGGTGAAGTGATCATTAATGATGGCCAAGCAAAGCCTCATGGAGAAGGCCGAACCTATATTGGTTCATGCTTGACGAATGCAAATAGTCAATTTAACTGCGAGTTTTCAAATGCCGGAGCTAGAGGTTTAACCGATGCCAACAATATTACGGCAACTGCTACCGATAGCGCTGGCAACACTTCTGAGTTCAGTGCCATACCAAACGATCGAGCCAACTTAGTTTTGGCTAAACGGATCACTGCTATTAAGGACGGAACCACTGGAGCTATTACTACATTCAATAGTTTTAGAAACGATTCTAGTACTACCTTAGACGAGCATCCCGGCTGGAATGATGCTGGCAATAGCTATATTAGAGGCGAAGTCAATGGAGTTAGCGCTAAGCCCGGTGATGAAGTAGAGTATACGATGTACTATTTAAATGCTGGCGACAACCGCATTAGTCAGGCTCGTGTATGCGATCGACTCAATGCCGACTTGATCTTTCAGCCTCAATTTAGTGCGGTAACTACCACAACACAAGGCATCCAGTTGGTTAAAGAAGCTATTCCTGATTATGTCCCTTCCATTAGCTATACCAATACTACCACCTATCTTACCAATACTAGTACCGATACCGACAATGGCTTTTTTTCTAGCAACACCACCTTGCCGACAGGTTGTAATACAGCAAGCAACACCACTAATAATTTGTCTGACAACGTCGTTGTGGCAGATATTGCTAGCAACAGCAATCCATTGAACAGACAAGAACGGGGCTACATTAAATTCAAGGTAAAAATACGGCAGTAGAAAGACGGACACCCTATCCCGAGACCTTTTGGGCACCAATAGTCTAGAGAAATTACTGAACCAAATCGATTGTTGCTAGGGAATAATGAATACAGAAAGGATAGTTTTACCATCTTAGTTTATTTATCAAGACTTCCCGATACCCGATCTCCCCAACTATGTTGAAACCTTACCCAACCACTAACAATCTCGCTCGTTCAAAAAATACTACTCTTCGCCCCAGTCCCTGGGCAAAATTGTTAGTGATCTTGGGTTTAGCCACAATTGGGAACTCTCTGTATATCTTGCCCCTGCTGGCGGCTCCTCCAGTCGCTGGTACCACGATCGACAACCAAGCCACAGGTACTTTTACAGACGGCGATGACTTAACTAATGCAGTGCAAGAT
Source organism: Synechococcales cyanobacterium (assembly GCA_043755495.1). GTDB lineage: Bacteria > Cyanobacteriota > Cyanobacteriia > Cyanobacteriales > Chamaesiphonaceae > JAAFHZ01. The sequence goes on along the minus strand of JAYUSV010000358.1, from coordinate 12,713 downwards.
GTAACATCTAACATTGTCACCCTCACCGTCGCCGAAGTAGCCGGGATTAATATTGGATCAGAAATTGCGGTAGATGCTCCCGCTGGAGTCGCCGGAGCAGGACCTTACCAAAATGCTCCCGGCATTCACACTGGCGACGTGGTTTACTTCGACTTCACTATTACCAACGTCGGTAATGACCCCACCCAATTTGTGATTCCAAGCACAGCCACTGTTACCGGCGGGGGTACAGTCGGTCAGTTGCAAATTATTGGCTACGGCAGCTCGGTATTCGATGGTGTGGGCAGCAATCCTGCACCCGTAAATGTACCTACAGCTTTTGCTGCTGGCACTAACAGCACTGGTGTCTTATTAGGCAGTACAGCAGGAGCTAACGGTGGCTCAGTAAATGCTGGTGGCACTATTAAAGTAAGAGTACCGGTGACTATTACGGCTAGCGCAGGCACAAATATTACAGTGCTGCTTGGTAATAGTCCGATAGATCCAGCTTCTACTATAACTCCTCAAAATAGACTGCAAAACCAGTCATTCATAAATAACAACAGCCAAGATGTCTACACCATAGACAACGGAGACCCAGCTACAGCCGGAACCCCATCGAGTAGTCAAGAAGTCATTGGTGCTCCAGCCAACGGTATCCGTGAAGCCAGCGCGATCGGTTCGGCATTAGTCCTAGGTAAAGATATCTCTGGCAACGTGTTTGATGATGTAAATTATGGTGGTGGTGCAGGTCGCAGCAAAACGGCCTCTGGCGGTATTGGTGTGGATGGAGCAACCGTAGAGATTTATGACAGTACGGGTAAATTTGTTCGATTAACTACAACAAGTAGCGGTGGCAGCTACACTTTCCCTGGCGTGCCAGTAGGTGATTTCTATGTGCGGGTAGTTAACAAAACAGTTGTTTCCTCCCGCTCAACTACTGCTACGGGCTTAGTACCTGTCCAAACTTTTCTGACCGATGCAAGTGCCGCCACTAGTCTACCATCTGCGGTAATTAATAAGGTTGGTGGTGAAACACCAAATCAATTAGATGCTGGTATTGCTGGTGCTGGGGCTATCCTTGACCCAGTAACTGCAAAGTTCACTACGGCTGGTGGCACAGTAGCAACAGGTAACTACATTCAGTCTCTGACTAAGGTTCAGGTAAATACGGCTGCTATTAGTGGCCTAGACTTTGGCTATAATTTTGACTCGATCGTCAATACCAATGACTCTGGTCAAGGTTCCCTGCGCCAGTTTATTCTCAACAGCAACGCTCTTCCCAATACCGGATTAACTCAAGTTGGACAAACTGCTGGTAAAGAAGTTAGTATTTTTATGATTCCTGATGGCAGCAGCAATGCTGGCCAACGAACTGGTCTGCTCAACCAAGTTGCAGGTACTGCTAATAACAATGGGGCGGCGGTCATTACTTTAACATCACCACTAGATGCAGTCACTGATAGCAATACAACAATTAGCGGCTTTACCCAAACCACCAATATTGGCAACTCTAATGCTGGCCAAGTTGGTAGTGGTGTGGGGGTAGGCATTAGCAACCAAGCTGTGGCTAAGACCGATCGACCAGAAATTGTCATTGATGGTCGCAATCTCACCGATTCCACCAACGCTGATCAATATGCCGTTACCCTCAACGCTGACTTCGCCATTCTTAAAGGCGTTGCAGTCTATGGAACTAAGGGTAACTACTCCACTGCTGCCGGTGGTGATAGCGGTGCTGTTAGAGTCGGCAGCAGTAATGGCAGCAACGTCTCACCAGCGGGGGCAGCGATTATTGAGCAAAACCTCATTGGTACTTTCGCTGATGGCTCTGATCCGGGAGCATCCTTACAAAACCAACGCTATGGCACCATTTGCTTTGCCGCCTGCGAAATCAAAAATAACTTCATTGCCTACAATGGTTACGGTACAATTTTGTATGGCGCTGGTGCCAATGGCTCCAAAATCACTGGCAACGAATATCAATCTAACGGCCCTAATGCAGCACCCAATAGCCCCCAAAAATCAGCCGAAGGCGACAGCGTAGCGTTATGGAGCGCCTCCAATGTTTTGGTGGAAAACAACCTGATTGCCAATACACGAGGGGTGAGTAGTAATACCTTAGATAGTGGCAAAGGCATTGAGCTAGTAAGTACCTTGGTTGCTCCCACTTCTGGCAATCAAATTAAAAACAACACGATCGAAGGTTCATCTACAGCCGGGATTGGTCTATATAATAATGCAATCGGCAACACAATTCTCCGTAATATCATCCACGGCACTACACCCGTCAGCACTGGCACCAACTATGCTGGAGCAGGGATTTTACTCAGCGCTAGTAGCAGTGTTTTACCAGCAACCACTTCAATTACACCGATCCAAAACACTATTTCCGAAAATAGCATTTATGGGAACAGCGGCTTAGGCATTGATATTGACCCTCGCAGTTGGTTATTAGGCGATGGAGTGACAGCCAACAATGGTAGTACTGCTCCAGCTATTCCTAACATTGGTCTGGACTACCCCGTAATTACCTCTTCACGGATTAGTAGTGGTACATTAACAGTCAAAGGCTACCTAGGCAACCAGCCAAATGGCAGTAGCGCCTTCGCTGGAGCCAAGCTAGAATTTTTTGTTGCCGACAATAGCCCTGCCAACCAAAGTGGTGAAGTGTTACTGGGTGATGGCAAAAATAAATCTCATGGTGAAGGTCGTACTTATATAGGCAACTGCCTTGCCTTAGCCGACAGCACTTTTAGCTGTGATTTCTCTGTCAGCATCACCGATGCAGTTGCTATTACAGCCACCGCTACCCTGAATGGTGACACCTCCGAATTTAGTAGCACACCACTAAATGCTCCTGGCGTACTACTAGTAAAACGAATCACCAACATTAATGGTTCTACTTCTACCTTAAATGGCCAGAACCTATCTAACTACTATGATGAACCTAGCAACCCCTACGACGACAACACCCTGACCGTACCAGCAATTATTCCACCCGATACCAATCAATGGCCAGATCTTGCTAACTTTCTAGTTGGCGGTACCGATGGCGGTAACGTCAGACCGGGTGACATGGTAGAGTACACCATCTATTTCTTGTCTAATGGCGAAGGCGTAGCTAACAACGTCAGTATTTGTGATTTGATACCTGATAAACAAGTCTTCGTGCCTTCGATCGCCCAGTGGATTGGGACAGCAGCAGTGCCATCAGCAGCAGGTGGTAACATCGGAGCCGATCGAGGCATAGTAGCTCAGATCAACGACCAGCCACTGGCTTATACCAATCTCACCGATAGCGATAAAGCTCGCTACTATCCACCCGGAATCACCCTGCCTAACGCCTGCCGGAAATCTCCGGCAGACCCAATCTACACCAATACTAATGGCGCTGTAGTAGTAGATTTAGGTACGATAGTTAACCCCATCAATAGTACCCTTACCGAAAAATCTGCCGGTTTCATGCGTTTCCGTACCAGAGTCAATTAATAAAAAAACAAATGATGACTGGCGATCCGTTCTTAGGGAACGTTCTACGAACCCTACCAATGTGAAAGCCAGTTTTATTTTTTCTTCCTAAATCTTTTAGCAGCACCGTAGTTACATGTAGTACTGTTACAGTATAAAAATTGACTGATATGGATTGATCAAAATCGGGAATGATAGGTAATACAACTGCCGCATTTTTTGATCGCTATGCCATCCTTCTCTCGCCTATGTGGATTGAGCCTCCGATTAGCCATCATCTTGTCATTGCCCCTCACCGACTTGATGGCACAACCGATTATGCGGCCTGTTTTTGCCCAAACCGCCAGCCCAGCCGTCACAGTCACCAAAACTACCAGCACTCCCAGCGTGGCTGCTAGTGGCGCTGCTACCTATACAATCAAAGTCACCAATTCTTCTGGCGGGACAATTAGTAACGTTGCGATCACCGACACCCTACCAGCAGGTTTTATCTACGATGCCACAATTGGCCTCCCCACACTCCAAAACTCCGCCACCCGCACCGGCACAACGAATCCTGCTGCCGGAAGCATCAACCCCAACTGGGGAACTTTTACCCTGCCGCCCACTGCCAGCGTCGCCATTACTTTCGTCGTTAATATTCCCGCCAGCCAAGCTCTGGGCACCTATCAAAACCCAGTTAATATCACCTATGATGGCACCAGTATTAACCAATCTGCCAGCTATAACCCCCTCACCAGCAACAGCGAAGATGTAACTGTTACAGCAGCACCAACGGTTCCAGCACCACCACCAGCACCGGTAAGAACCGGTACCGGAATTTGTGCGTTGCCTGGTAAAGATGGTGACGGAAACTTGAGTGGAGTGCTGAATACTTACTACCCAGGAAATAACCTCTCCCTTGCTCCGGGTACCCAAACCATGACGGTGGGAGGTTCGATCGGTCTTGGCAGCCCTATCACACCAGGAGATTTGCTATTAATTATTCAAATGCAAGATGCCACGATCGACAGCAGTAATACCAGCTCCTATGGCTCTGGCTTAGCGGGTAACAATGGTAGTGGCTACACTTCTTTAGGAAACTCTGGGTTATATGAGTATGTAGCAGCTACCAATACCGTACCAGCTACTGGTGGATCATTGACTTTTGCCGGAGCCGGGGCAGGTGGTGGATTGCTTTATAGTTATACTAATGATATTGCTACTAGTACCAGAGGACGACGGCAGTTCCAAGTTGTTCGGGTGCCACAGTATGCCAATCTCACACTTAATAATACTGTCAGCGCTCAAGAATGGAATGGCAGTGTTGGTGGCATAGTTTTAATAGATGTAGCCGGGCAATTAAATTTAAATGGGCGCACAATTGATAGTAGAAGTCGAGGTTTTCGGGGGGGCTATCTACCTACTAAGCCTTCTGGTAACTCAACTTTAGATTATCGCGGAATTCTTTCACTAACCAACGGAATTGGCTCTGGTAAAGGGGAAGGTATAGCAGGTACACCACAGTATGTCTGGAGTGGTACAACGGCTTTAAATAACAACAGTCAAGGATACCCCAATGGAGATGTCGGGCGGGGTGCACCGGGTAATGCTGGCGGTGGTGGAAACGTTCACAACGCCGGTGGTGGTGGTGGCGGTAATGGAGGCAGGGGTGGTCAAGGCGGTTTGCCCTGGGAAGGTGCCGGTGGAGCAATCGATAGTGGCGGCAGAGGGGGCGATATTGTCAGCAGCACTGCTAGCTTAAATCGCCTAGTATTGGGTGGCGGCGGCGGTGGTGGAGATGCCAATAATGCGACTAATGGAGTACGTGGTGGTGTGGGGGCTGGCATTGTACTGATTAGATCAGGCACCATCGTAGGTAACGGAACAATTAACATCAGCGGTAGTGATGGAGACCCGGGAGTTTTTAATGGTGCGCCAGATGGAGCTGGCGGTGGTGGTGCTGGCGGTTCTGTGTACATTAGCGCTCGCCAAAATAGCCCCACCGCCACTATTAATATTAATGCTCAAGGTGGATTAGGTGGTAATACTCTGAACGATAATAGTAATGGTGTTACAGCGCATGGCCCAGGTGGTGGTGGTGGCGGTGGGGTAATTGTTCAGAATGTTCCTGGTGCAACTTTGATTACGAATGTGGCTGGTGGAGCCAGTGGTAAAACTGGCAATGGTGCTGGTGTTGCCCATGGTGCTACTGCTGGGGCAAGTGGCCAAATTGTCACGGTACAAACTACTAGCGATCCTTTTGCTACGGTCAATGATGACTCCTGTTTACCGTTGGTTTCGGTATGGAAAAATACCACTACCCCTCAAATTACTCAGGGAGGCAAAGCTACTTATAAAATCACCATAACCAATGCACCGGGTAGAACGACGGCTACTGATGTAAATATTCAAGACGTGCTTCCCAGTGGTTTTACCTTTGATGCGAGTATTTCTGTAAATATGGATACTGGGGTTACTCGCACTAATCCGGTGAGCCCGACAGTTGGTAGTACTACTGCCAACTGGGGGACTTTTTCAATTCCTACTAATAAAAAGGTTGAAATTACCTTTCAGGCATTATCTAATAACACGATCGCCCCTGGAACTTACAATAATCCAGTTACTGCCACTTACTTTGATCCGAAACGGCTCACTCCTAGCGGTACCATTACGACCAGTTATGATTCGATCGCCAACAGCGGCGAAGATGTTAGGGTAATTGCGCTGCCGATCGACCCCAAAATATCTGGTACGGTTTTTGAAGATCCTAACTATGGCGGCGGTGCTGGTCGGCCATTAAGCACTACTGGCACTATTGTCCGTTCGGGAGTAGTTGTAGAACTATACGACTCTCTTGGTAGCTTCGTAGCCACCACCACTACCGATGCTAGTGGTAAATACAGTTTCACTGTTGGCTCTGGTAATTTTAAAATTAGAGTAGTGAATAGAACTGTTGTTTCTAGTCGTAACCTCACCGCCTCCCTACCGACAGATACTTTATTACCAGTGCAGACATTTCGCACCGATGGTACTAGTGGAGCTGCGGTAGCCATCGTCGATCGAGTAGGTGGAGAAAAGCCTGAAAACAGTGACCCAGCCGTAAATACTGGCACCCAGACCCTAGCGGCGCTCAACGCCATCACCCAGAGTGAAGTGTTGTCATTGACACCAGTAACTGTAGGTACTGCTAATATTAATGGTCTAGATTTTGGTTTCAATTTTGATACGATTGTCAATACCCGAGACACTGGACAGGGTTCACTGCGCCAATTCGTGATCAACAGCAATGCCTTTACTAACAATGGTTTAGTCCAAGTCGGACAACCGGCAGGCAAAGAAGTCTCCATTTTCATGATTCCCTTGCCAGCAAGTTTACCAGTTCCGGCAGGACTGAGAACCGGAGTCATTAATCAGTTGAATACTGCCGGAGTAGCGGTTATCAAATTAGGTACAACGTTGAGAATCACTGATGCTGATACTTCGATCGATGGTCGGACTCAAACTAATAATATCGGAAATACCAATAGTTTAACTCTGGGCAGGGGTGGCAATGTCGGGGTAGACAACCTATCTTTAGCTAAGCTCAATGCTCCCGAAGTAGAACTCATTAATAGTGGTAGTGTCATTCATGGCATCACTGTAGATGGAGCCAATGCCACCATCCAAGGCATTGCTATTCATGGGTTTGGCACAGTTGGCAACAACCGAGGTGATATTCTACTGCAAGCTGCAAATCCTATAGTCACACAAAATGCGATCGGCTTTACAGCCAATAACTTCACAGCACCCACTGTTAATCAATCCCAGTCTGGCATTGTGATTAATGGATCTAACAATGCCACTATTACCAATAACATCATTGGTTTTACCAGTGAGCGCGGCATATTAGGTGGCAGATCAGCTATTGACCTATCGGGATTAGTTATTCGTGAAAACGAAATCAAGCAGCCGGGAAATGTCACGGGCACTGCTGGCCAACATAGCGCGATCGAACTTTTCCCCAGCACTATTGGCAACATCAGCATCACCCGTAACTTATTAACCGACTCCCAAGCCGACTCTGGCATCGCTATTCGCCCCGCCGTCAGCGGCACTAGTAGTAATTTCTTGGTGCAAAACAACTCTATTTTGCGCAATGGAGCTAGTAATGCCAGTGGTTTCGGCATTTTACTCCAAGCCAGTGGCACTAATGATTTACAGGGCATTAAAATCGACAAAAACATCTTAAACCAAAACCGCCGAGGCATTAATTCTCAACAGACTGCCGTTACTATCTCAGGAAATGTAGTGAGTAATTCTTTGGGTAGCTACGGCATTGCGATCGAAGCAGGTAAACAGAAAAATAAAATCACCCAAAACTCTATTTTCGGCAATGTGGGCGTGGGCATCGACTTGGGTAATACTGCTAATGGCATCACCCCCAATAACGGCACCATATCTACCACCATCAGCAACCAAGATTTGGATTATCCGCTAATTACCTTGGCCACCATCAACAGTGGTAATCTCACCACCAAAGGCTATGTGGGCAATAATCCTGCCGGCAACAACACTTTTGGCAATCTCACCCTAGAATTTTTTATTGCCGATAACAGCCCCGCCGACCAAAATGGTGAAGTCGTGGCAGGCGATAGCAGATCTAAACCCCACGGCGAAGGTAAAATCTATCTCGGCGCTTGTACCACCGATGCCAACGGTATTTTTGGCAACAGCACCAATCCTTGTACTTTTAGTAACGCTGGCACTTTGGGCTTAACCACCGCCACCAATATCACTGCCACTGCCACCGATAGCAATGGTAACACCTCCGAATTTAGTGCTATCCCTAGCAGTAAAGCCAACTTGATTTTGGTGAAACGCATCACGGCTATTACTTCTGCTGCTACTGGATTGAGGACAGATTACAGTAGCTATATCCATGAATCTGGCTCTAGCAAAGATAACGATCCAGGTTGGCCTAACAGCTATCTGCTAGGGGCGATCGACCCCGGCCAAGTACGCCCTGGTGATGAAATTGAATACGCTATCTATTACCTAAACAGTGGTGAAAACCGCATCGGCCAAGCCAAAATCTGTGATGCCCTTAACAAAAATCTCGAGTTTGTCCCGGATTTTAACAGTAGTAATACTACCAAAGGTATCTTGCTTAGCCCTAATGGCAGCACTAGCCAATATCTCACTAATATATCTGGAGATGATCGAGGAGAATACTCTAGCACCAGTCCCACCGACTGCAACTTGGTAAGTAACACCACTGCCGATCAATCAACTAATACAGTAGTTGTGGATGCCGCTAATAGTAGCAATCCGATTTTGGGCGGAGCTTATGGATCTATTAAATTCAAGGTCAAAGTGAAATCTTAGGACTCGTTCGGATAAAACTTTATCCAGAGATAAAAAAGTTCATGACTTTATTTATTGTCCTGATCCCCTGACAAAAGGACAGAAATAATAATATAGGGTGGCGGGGATCAATCCAAACACTGCCATTGGCGGATGCTTTCCACTTAGGCAGCATCAGACAAAAAAAACAATTGACAGAAGAAGATCGGGGTCACAGTAAATAAATGTGCGGTCGGTCACACTTTGATCAATAATGATATCGATTACCTGGAAACTTTAGCCTCACTACCGGGAATCTTACATTTAAGAGCTGTATCAGCGGCGCTCTCACCAATCGAAATTTGGGTGATTCAGAGTCTTTAGTTGCCGAAAAAGCTCAGTAAACCAACACAAGCGAGGTAATACTCCAAAAATGGCAAATCTTAACCCGATGGAAACAGTTGAACTAATTCTAGTCCCTGTGATACTTATTGCTACAGTCAATCTAATTGTGCCTTTCCTCTTACAAATAGGCTAAGTCCTGGGCAAAATATAGCAATAGCTAGCTCGTACAACAAATCTCACCTCGCTTTGCGTTGCCACCCAATAAGTAAACTCACCTTATTCTTGATATTCTTTTTCTTACATATTCTAATCCTCCTAATTTCTGTAAGGTTATAAAGGAGATTAAAATAGTATAAGCACAAACAGCCACAGCTATTTGTGGCAAAAGATCTAGACTCGTTCGCTGAAGCAGAAAGAAGACCGTTAGCATCAAACTACTAACTATCAACGGTAACCAAAATATTTTTAACAACCGAATGGGGAATATCCTACGGTGAACAGTATATACTAGTACTGAGAAGCTACTAATACTCATGATTAACCCCATGAATGCCGCACCCAGCAATTTGTATTCGGCGATCAGCAATATTCCAGCTAGGCTGCCGATGACAGTGGTAATTGACACCTCTAAAAGATTAAATTTTTCTAGTCCATTAGATATTAAGACATAGCTGCAAACTTGAGAAAAAGTCAAAGTAACAATTGCTACTGATGCAATATCAAGAATAATTCCAGCTTCAGCAAAACTTGGCTTTTGATAAATAAATAGCAGTAACTCGCTACCATGAAAAAGAATGCCAATTAAAAATGGTAATCCCATACAGAGCAAAACATTAATGATATGTTCTGCCTCTTGCTGTTGCTGCTTTTTGCCCAAGGCAACGGCTTTAGACATTCGGGGGAAGGAAGCTAGCGTTAAACTATTAGACACAATGAAAAATGGTTGAATTAGCTGCATTACAGAGCCATAAACCCCCACTAAAATTTCATTACCCAAAAGTGATAAAATCAGTACATCTATCTTGGCGGCAAATATGCCCATGCCTTCGATCGCCACCAATGTCTTTACAGCTTTGATAGTATTCCACATAAACTCTCGATCGATCTGCCAGATTGGTTTGACTATCTTGATAATGAGTGCCCATTCAATCAACAAAATAATAGTTTCAGAGACGGCAATAACTATGGCTAAATGCCCCACATCATGAGTCTTTTGCATCATCCAGAGCATTACTAATAATCGAGAGATGTAGATTGGCACGGTGGAAAAAGCAATTAAGTGCATCTTCTCTTGAGCTTGAAAAATTGATTCAGTAATATTAGAAAGAGAAAATGGAATAACTGTCAAGCCCAAAATGTAACAAACATAAGATGTGTCATTATTATATGGCAATATATACACCACTACTACCAAGGCAATGTAGCCAATGAGGCTAAAAAACAACTGTAATAGAGTACCACTCACTAAATATACCGCAGTTGATTCTGGGGTGCGAGCAATCTCTCTGGTAAACAGTGTCTTAAACCCTTGAGATGAAAGATTAACAAAAATGTTGTAGTAACTTATAGCTAATAGATACTGTCCTAAAGAATATGCCCCCAAAGTCCGAGCGATCGCGGCACTTAGCAAAAAAGTAGCGATCCCTTGAGTCAACTTGTTGATCAACATCGATAGCGAATTACTGAAAATCTTGTTTTTCGGTGACATTAATCGAGGGTTTTATAAAAACCTAATTTTACAGTTTGATTGCAGTGATCAGCCTTGAATTGGTGCTAGCACAATTTCATGACTTTAGAATCAATCTATTGACTCCAATTCTATGGATGTTTTTTGTATACAGAGCTTTAGCTCTGCGGCCAGAAACTGAATACGAGGTTCCTTGAGCATTCTAAAGTGTGGCCCAGGAACAGGATGAACGTCCACCCCGCCATCTACTATGTCTGGCCAGCCAAACTCTGGATGAAGATAATGTTCTAAATCTTGCACCTGACAACGAAATAGTACCATTTTACCGAGGTATTTTTTGGCCGCATAATTCTCACCAGCTTGAATATTGCAGTTCAACACATTTAATAGTTGAGGAGTTAAATCCTCTAATTTATACAGACTCTTGGCCAGAAAATCTTCTTGATCCTTGCTACTAAGCCGATAAGCAATCCGATCCATAATATAGCTGGACTGTTCTTTGAAGGTAAGTTGGCAAAGATTACTAATATGAATTCCTAAAGATTGAGTAAAAGCAGGGCGGCGACTTGGTAGATTAGGTGCACTACTGTCTAACAAAGCTAATAACCCGATCTCTTCACCATTAGCCCGTAGCTGCTGAGCCATTTCAAAAGCTACTAAGCCCCCAAAAGAGTAACCAGTCAAAAAATAAGGGCCGTGAGATTGCACCGTTTGAATTTCTTGAATGTAGTGCTTGGCCATATCTTCTATGCTACGCAAAGGCTGCTGTTTGCCATCTAGCCCTTGAGATTGCAATCCATATATAGGGCGATCTTGACCAAGATAACCGGCTAAGTTGTAATACTCTAAAATGTTGCCGCCCACTGGGTGAATGCAAAACAACGGTGGTTGCTCTGCACCTGCTTGAATCAACACCAACGAAGACCAAGGAGCAGACCACTTCTTCTGTCGTAAGACACCCGCTAGTTCCTCGATCGTTTGCTGTTGAAACAATGTGGCCAGTGGTAAATTTTGTCCCCAAATCTGCTCGATTTCAGCAAATAACCGCACGGCAATCAATGAGTGGCCACCGAGTTCAAAGAAATTATCTTGGATGCTGATATTTTGCACTCCCAGTAGCCGCTGCCAAATTGCGGTGAGCTGTACCTCTAAATCATCACGGGGTGCAACTGGTTCATTCTTAGCATCTCGCCGCTGGTATTCTGGGATGGGTAAAGCCCGCCGATCGACCTTACCATTTAGAGTCAGGGGCAAATTATCTACTATCACAAAGGCAGATGGAACCATATAGTCGGGCAACTTCGATCGCAAAAATGCCCGCAAATCTTTTTCTGTTGGTGGATTGGCGGATTGCTCAGTAACCAGGTAAGCTACTAATCGCTTGTCTCCTAGGCGATCTTCTCGAACGATTACAATCACCTCTCGTAAGCCGGGATGCTGAATCAGGGCAGTCTCGATTTCTCCCAGTTCTAACCGAAAGCCGCGAATTTTGACTTGATTATCGATGCGGCCTAAAAACTCAATATCTCCATTGGCCAGATAACGGGCTAAATCACCGGTTCTATATAGCTTTGCCGATCCAGTAAAAGGATTCGAGATGAATTTTTCGGCGGTTAATTCTGGCAACTTAAGATAGCCTCGGGCTAAACCGTCGCCGCCGATATATAGTTCTCCAGGAATGCCGATCGGGATTGGTTGTAGCAGAGAATCTAAGATATAAGCTTGAGTATTAGCGATGGGTCGTCCGATCGGGACAGAAGTAGATAATGAACCGGCAGAAATCGGATGGCAGCAAGTAAATGTAGTATTTTCGGTAGGGCCATAGCCATTTACTAACCGGCAGTTCAGTGTGGATAAAACTTTTTGCACATGGGGTAGCGATAAAGTATCACCGCCAGCAATCAGATTTTGGATCGGCTGTAAGTCG
>JAYUSV010000357.1:0-4630 GCA_043755495.1 Synechococcales cyanobacterium | reverse complement strand
AAAGCTATTTGAGTGTTTTGGGGTTGATAATTTTGACCATAAAACTGTGCTAACTCCTGGCGACTAATTGACTTTAGTGAAGCCAGGGTAGGGAAATTAGTGAAAGGGTGATTTTGGGGATAAATGGTCTGTTGGAAACGTCGCCGCGCAACAGAGCTAGGGTTATCCAATTCTGCTTGGAGAGCAGTGAGTGACCGCTGCCGACTATTGGCAAAATCCTTAGCCGGGAAGTTGGCATTTTGCAACACATCGCCCAGAGTTTGAATCAATATTGGTAAGTCTTCATCTAAGGCATTACCACCGATCGTAACTCCTTCGCGGCTAGCACCAAAGCCCAAGCTCGCACCGCGATTCTCTAGACCTTTAGCTAATTCTAAGGCCGACTTAGATGTAGTGCCATTCATTAAATTGCTAGCAGTCAGGCTAGCGACTCCAGCTTTACCAGCAGAATCAAACTCGGTACCCGCAGTGATATTTCCTTGGAGAGTAACTGTTGGACTACTCGGATCTCGCAATAGTAATAATTGTAGGCCGTTAGGCAAAGTGGTAGCTTGAGGCAAACCTTGAGTGCTAGCTAAGCTATCAATAGGAGCTTTGGGTAGATACTTTTGTAATTCGCTAGGGTCTAGCGGCGCGCCTAAGTTAGCCGCAGAATTGTGTCCTGCCCCACCGCCAGCAGGCTTACCTTTACTATTGTCTGGTTCAAAGAAACCGAGAATTCGTTTGCTGGGTATTAAGTACTTGCTGGCTACCCGCCGGACATCGGCGGCAGTGACTTTTTGCACATTGGCCAAATACTTATCAGTAAACTGATAGTCGCCAGAAGTGGTTTCGTCATTGCCCAATTGGCGGGCTTGGCTGCCAATATCCCGATAAGCAAGTAAGTATCCGGCACGGAGCTGAGATTTTGCTCGATCGATTTCCACTTTACTAGCAGCAGTCTTTTGCATTTTGCTAATTTCGGCCTGAATCACTTGATCAATCTTGGCTAATGGCTTACCAGGATCAGTGGTAGCACTGTATTCATACCAACCACTGCCTGCCAAGTTGGCAGCTCCAGCGCTAACCCCGCTAACCTTGCCTGTTTCCACAAGCTGTTGATATAGCCGAGAACTGCGCCCCACGCTGAGGATGTAGTTCATTACGTCCAGGGCTGGTACATCTGGATCGCTGGCATTAGGTAAAGGATACACAGCATTGATTAGTGCATTGCTACCAGGTTCTCGCAGAGTAATATTGCGAGATTTAACTACCCGAGGTTTGGCTGTGGGGGTTTTGACGGTAATGGGGCGGCTAGGAATTGGCTCCATAATCTTTCGTACATCAGCCAAGATCTTCTCGGTTTCAAAGTCACCGACTAGTACCAATACTGCGTTGTTAGGAGAATAGTAAGAAGAGTAGTACGATCTAACCTGTGGCTCGGTAAAGGTTTGGACATCGGCTTTGGTGCCGCCGACCGAAAGACCATAGGGGCTATCTGGCAAAGCCAGTTCTTGCACCGCTTTGCCCAATCGATAGGCTGCACTATTTTCGTTGCCTTGTAGCTCCGAAATTACCACTCGCTTTTCGCCTTCCAATAGCTTTGGATCGATGATGGCATTTTGCATTCGATCGGCTTCCAATTCTAATGCACTAGCTATTTTGTTGCGTTCTAAGGTTTCGTAATAAACCGTGTGATCATAGCTGGTAAAGGCGTTGAAATCGCTACCCAAAGCGCTGAGCAAGCGACCAAACTGTACTGGACGACTTTTTGTGCCTTTAAACAGCATGTGTTCTAGCTGATGGGCAATGCCATTAACTCCGGGGGCTTCGTTGCGGGAGCCAATTTTGTACCAGACCTGGACGGTGGCTACTGGGGCGTTGTGAACTTCTTTAGTCAAGACCACCATGCCGTTTTTCAAAACGGTACGTCTTACATCCTTGGTCAGTGATTCTGTAGAACTGGTGTTAAGGGCGATCGCTGGCTCAATATTACCAGGATCTTCTGGGGTGGTTGGATTAATTGCTGCCTGACCAGCGAAGGCTAACATTGGCCCCACCAAAATCGCACAGAGTGCGGTGTTAACTAATAGCGCGACCCAGCGGCTTCGTCGCCAAGTTCCCCAAAAATTCATGCAGAATTACCCCAAATTAAAAATGATTGCGTTCTACTCTAGACTCACCGCTCATTAGGGCGGTTCCATTAACATGTGCTGGCGCTACGAATAGTAGGTTTTATGTTAACACAGGAGTAATTCAACAAGGTTTGATAGTACTAGTCTGGATCGGAAGATTGCTTGGCTTCTTCCCAAGCTTGTTGAGCTGCGTCAATTTTGTCAAAAATATCAGTAGCGGGCTGACGTTTTTTTAGTCGATCGAGCTGATATTTCTTTTTCAAGGCGTTCAAGGTGGCTGGTGGAGTAGGCGGTGGTGCCCAGGCAAAGTCGCTGGCCTGATAAAATGGCAGACGCGAACCCAATTCTTCTACTGGCTGCTCGGGTAAACGCACCAAAAAATATTCCCGCCGCCGTCGAATATCGGCATATCGATCGCTGATTTCGCCCAATACTCCCACCACTTGGCTAGGATGATGATTGCTCAAGGCCACTCTCACTTCTAAATCTTCTAAGGGAATACCATATTCTTCCATTTGGCGCAAAATGTCTCCTGACAGATACTCTGGTAGCTCCGGGTTAATAGCAGTACTCAAGGCCGCGCGGGCTTTATTTAGATGTTCTTGCACTTCATCAGCCACCGCGATACCGGTGATGTCATGAGATTGTGGAGTTAGTTCGGCCAGGGAATCGATCGCCTGTTGCAAATGTTCAATGGTTTTTTGAATGTATTGATGATCCATGAATGGTGCCGTTGAACCCTGTACGATATCTGAGTCCATTAAACCTTATTCTGACTGCTCTCCTGAGCGAAGAGTCTACCGGCCTCTCGGGGTCGGACTTATTGGAAACAAAAAGAAGACCGAGTGTCCCTTGATCACAAGATTTTAAGAGTGTTTTTAAATTTCCAACGATTAACATTGTAAAATCAGTGGATAAATGTTAAAATATCAATGAATATTTAGCTCAAAATACTTATGCTAGCTGAACTGCAACATTCTCTAAAGCTTTCTCCGACAACTCATTGGAACTCCTTTGAACAGTTTCGGACATCGGGAGCCAATACCCTAAATAGCATCATTCCAGGAACCGTTGGCACGCTTCACACCAAAACTGGACAATACCGCATTCTGAATGAAAGCGATTTTCAGCGATTACTAGGAATAGCCAGCGATGCCGATCGACTACAGCAGGGTTTGAGCGTCGTCACCCGAGCCGTGCGACTGGTGCAGAAACATCCCCACGACTCCGACACCTTAGAACTACTCATAGAAACTGCCACATTACTAGGCAGTTCAGCTACTGCCTTGCCAACCAGATCAGACTTTCCACCATTGGCGATCGAAGATATCTCCACAGATTCAGCCGACGAAGTGACGCTATCGCCTAACTCGATCGAGCGCCCTCTGGGTTAAACATATGCCTGAACAGCTAGACAACTTAGCAGAGCTAGAACTTGCTCTCAAAAATTTGTCTCATGACGATCGAGCAGTACAATTAATTCGTAGTTTTGCAGAAAATCTTGGCAAAACCAAGTACCGACAACAAGTTTTTAATCAATACTTTAGCAAATGTCATTATATTCGATGGCATTGTACAAGTAGAGCTAGATAAGCTACTCCTGGCCACCCGTTTAGGCAGTATGAGTCTGGTGGGATGGCGTATTTTTGGAGCTATGATTCGATCGCTGTTGGCAAGAACCGGTGAAGGGGAGATTCATTTAAGGAATAATGGTAACTGCTCAGGCTATTGCAAAAAACTTTTTTCGGCTCCCCACAAGTGTTTGAGCTGATATGCTGAAAAATGCATTCTCAATAAGATTCGATTTATGCTCCTTATTGAGAATGAACAAAATTTTATTCTCTCGGATTAAAATTTTGTACGCTACATGTAGCGTATGAGATTTTTGCAAAACTAAATGTAGAGACTGAGCAGTTACCTCTGTTAATAATGAAACTTTTGCTAGGTTACAGGATGGTCACGAATCTAATGTTGTCTTTAGAACAGAGATTAAAGGTGACTATTTAATTGTTCCCGGAGAAGAACATCACTATTTATTGCCTAACAAGGATAAAAGGATAATTCATTATAGATACAACACCATCAAAGCAATTTATGAATGCAATGACTACAGTGAAAAATACCAAGATTTTTGGTTGGATACACTTGCGTTGGTATCCGAAGAGTCGATCGGCTGTTGGAAACTTGTCCGAAAAGGAATTCTGGAGTTCACCTAAAATGATGATTAAGGAGTTATCCGCATGACAGAATCGATTGACTCGACACTAGAAAAAAGCTTTGCAGAAGTGGTGGAAATGATCCAATCTGCCAAGCAGACAGTTATGCAAACAGTAAACTCACAACTGGTAGAGCTATATTGGCAGATAGGAGCATATATCAGCCAAAAGCTAGAGCAGTCTGAATGGGGCGATGCAGTGGTGCAGCAGTTGGCAGACTATCTGGCGCGAACTCAGCCAGGACTGCGCGGTTTCACCCGCCGTAACCTCTTTCGGATGCTCAAATTTTATGAAATTTAT
>JAYUSV010000356.1:0-4630 GCA_043755495.1 Synechococcales cyanobacterium | reverse complement strand
CCTAGCTGTTTAAAGAGTTTTCGCCGCTCTTTGCTCAACAAATTCACGCCTAAAAGTGTGTCTTGCAACCGTTTCACGATGGCGAAGGAGTTCAACCTCAGCTATCCGATTTTACTACAAAGCCGTTCTAAAAGGACAGGGTTTTTACCCATATTTCTGATAATGTATTATCAATTCCATCTTACCGCCCCCGCAGTGTCATGTCAGATACAACCATTGAGTCAATACTTCAAGAACAGCGCCTATTTCAGCCCGCACCAGAATTTTCTCAGGGGGCGACAGTCAACGGCCTAGCCGCCTACGAAGCACTTTATGCCAAAGCCGCCGCTGACCCCACCGCATTTTGGGGCAAACTAGCTCAACAAGAACTGCATTGGTTCAAACCCTGGAACACAGTCTTAGACTGGAGTAACCCACCCTTCGTTAAATGGTTTGATGGTGGCAAAATCAATATTTCTTACAACTGCCTCGATCGACATCTCACCACCGATCGACGAGACAAACCTGCCCTAGTTTGGGAAGGCGAACCCGGTGACTCTCGCACTCTCACTTATTTTGAGTTACATCAAGAAGTCTGTCAGATGGCCAACACCCTTTTGAAACTGGGTGTGGTGAAAGGCGATCGAGTAGCCATCTACATGCCCATGATTCCCGAAGCAGCGATGGCCATGCTAGCCTGCGCCCGCATCGGAGCCGTACATACGGTGATCTTTGGTGGTTTTAGTGCCGAAGCCGTGCGCGATCGACTTATTGCAGGCGAAGTCAAACTAGTAATCACTGCCGATGGTGGTTGGCGCAAAGACGCAATTGTCCCGCTCAAGATACAAGTAGACAATGCGATCGCCAACAATGCCTGTCCCTCGGTCGAAAAAATATTGGTGGTGCAACGCACCAAGCAAGAAACTGCCATGGAGACCGATCGAGATCATTGGTGGCACGTAGAACAGGCAACTGCCTCTACCGACTGTCCGGCAGCCGAGCTAGAGGCCGAAGACATGCTGTTTATTTTGTACACCTCGGGCAGCACTGGCAAACCTAAAGGAGTCGTCCACACCACTGGCGGCTATAACCTCTACACCCACATGACCATGAAATGGATTTTTGATATCAAAGATTCTGATGTGTATTGGTGTACGGCTGATGTGGGCTGGATTACCGGACATAGCTATATTGTCTATGGGCCATTATCTAACGGTGCTACCACTGTAATGTACGAAGGAGCGCCCCGCCCCAGTAATCCGGGCTGTTTTTGGGATGTGATTGAAAAATACAAAGTCACCATTTTCTACACTGCTCCTACCGCCATCCGCACCTTTATCAAAATGGGTGAAGAAATCCCGAACACCCGCGATATGTCTTCCCTGCGCCTGCTGGGCACCGTGGGTGAACCGATTAACCCCGAAGCTTGGATGTGGTATCACCGGGTCATTGGCAAAGAGCGCTGCCCGATTGTAGATACTTGGTGGCAAACCGAAACCGGTGGCATTATGATTACGCCGTTACCCGGAGCCATTGCGACTAAACCTGGTTCTGCGACTCGCCCCTTCCCTGGCATCATGGCCGAAGTTGTGGATCTCGATGGTCAGCCGGTGCCCCGAAATACTGGTGGCTACTTAGTTATCCGGCATCCTTGGCCGGGAATGATGCGTACTGTATACGGTGAACCCGATCGATTCCGCACCACCTATTGGGAACACATCGCTCCGATCGATGGCAAGTATCTCTATTTTGCCGGTGATGGTGCTCGCCAAGATGAAGATGGTTACTTTTGGGTGATGGGTCGGGTAGATGATGTCATCAACGTTTCTGGCCACCGTTTAGGCACAATGGAAGTAGAGTCGGCCTTGGTTTCGCACCCGGCAGTGGCCGAAGCTGCGGTGGTGGGCAAACCAGATGATCTTAAAGGTGAGGAAATTGTGGCCTTTGTTACTTTGGAGCATACCTTTACTGCTAGTGATGCCTTGATCAAAGAGCTAAAGCAGCATGTGGGCAAAGAAATCGGGGCGATCGCTCGTCCGGGTGATATCCGCTTTACTGACTCGCTGCCCAAAACTCGATCGGGCAAAATCATGCGGCGGTTGCTGCGAACTATTGCAGCAGGAGAAGAGATTACTGGAGATACTTCGACTTTAGAAGATCGCTCAGTGCTCGATCGGCTACGTCAGGATGCCTAGTTAATTTGTCATCATGATCGATTTGTTTCTAATGCTCACGTTAGGATTTTTGGGTAGCTTTGGTCACTGTGCCAGTATGTGTGGATCTTTAGCCGTGGCGTTGGCAACTGATCCATCTGCCACCAATCGATCATGGCAACAGGCTTGGTGGTTTCATGGAGCCATGAACCTCGGTCGGGTTTTAAGTTACGGACTTGGCGGTGCTGCTCTTGGCGGCCTGAGCGCTGCGGCAGTTTCTGGCGGCCAATTAGTGGGTATTGGTAGTCAGCTTCGATCGATAATTGCTCTTATTGGCGGACTATTATTGATTGGCTCAGGATTAAGCCAGATTTTTCCTGGAGAATGGCCATTGCCCAAATTTGGTAATACTTGTCGTCGATCGATCCAAAATGCTACTCAGCAGCCTTGGCTATTAGGACTTCTTTGGGGGTTAATGCCCTGCGGATTCTTATATACTGCGCAATTAAAAGCGATCGAAAGTGGCTCTATCAGCCAGGGGGCTTTAACCATGCTAGCCTTCGGCTTAGGCACTGCTCCAGTGATGTTGGGGATTGGTGTATCTGCCGGATACTGGAGCTTAGAACGCCGTAGTCAGCTTCGGCGCGCAGGGGGTTGGGTTGCCATATTGGTTGGCATCATGACTCTGGGTCGCAACGGTGAAACAATGAGTAACAGTACCGGTTACGGTGCCATTATTTGTCTGGTGTTAGCTTTGCTGGCACGGCCACTGAGTAAGCTGTGGTCAGGATTATTGAGTTATCGGCGGTTGTTGGGAGTTGGCGCAGTGGTGTTATCGATCGCCCACACTCTTCATGTGATTGTTCATGGTTGGGATTGGAACTGGGGAGCTTGGGCTTTTATGGTGCCCAGTCAACAGGTGGGCATCTTAGCGGGCTGCGGATCTTTGGGCTTGTTGTTACCAGCGGCGCTCACTAGCTTCGATCGCGCCCAGGTCTATTTAGGTCATAACTGGCGGCGTTTGCACCTGTTAGGAGTTCCGGCGCTGATGCTGGCCACCAGTCACGGGATTTTGACCGGGGCGAGTTATTTTGGCACGGTACAAGTAACTTTTGATCATCAGGTTCGATCGATTATTTTTCTAGCAGTAATCTTATTGGCGCTACTAATTCGCTGGCGGTGGCTATGGTCGCTGTTAGCAGCCGCAAGGTTTTATACTCCACCCAATTCTTCTGGTGATTCATAGCAGGCTGATGGGTAATAGAGTGCCAACTTTGCGTTAATATCCTGATTGTTCGCCGCTTTTGGATGAGAAATTTTATGGCTCGCTACGATGTATATGGACTAGGTAATGCTCTGCTGGATGTGGAATGCGAAGTGGAGACATCGGTATTGGCTGAGCTAGGCATCGATAAAGGTGTCATGACTTTGCTTGATGAAGAAAGTCAGAACAAAATTTTGCAGCATCTGGGTAATAAATCTACTAAAAGAACCTCTGGTGGCTCGGGGGCAAATACCATTGTGGCGGTTAGCCAATTTGGTGGCAAGGCGTTTTATTCTTGCAAAGTTGCTCAAGATGAGCCAGGTGAGCATTATTTGAAAGATTTACAGGACTGTGGCGTTGAGACTAATCTCAATTCAACGGGTATCGGCGTTACGGGCAAGTGCTTAGTTTTTGTGACTCCCGATGCCGATCGAACGATGAATACCTTTTTGGGGATTTCTTCTAATTTGGCGGTGAGTGATTTGGTGCCAGAGGCGATCGCCGACTCCACATACACCTATATCGAAGGTTATTTGGTAACAGGAGAAACCACTTTAAAGTCGGCAATAAAAGCGCGGGAACTTGCTGCTGCGGCTGGCCAAAAAACTGCTTTGACTCTCTCTGATCACAACATGGCTAAGTTTTTTAAACCAGCTTTGTTAGATATTGTGGGGCCAGGGGTTGATTTGTTATTTACTAACGATGCTGAAGCCTTTGAGATGGCGGGGACTCAAGATTTAGGGGTGGCGATCGAGTATTTAAAAACTCTGACGAAAACTTTTGCGATTACTTTAGGGGCAAAGGGTTCGCTGATTTTTGATGGCGAAAATCTGTTAGAAATTGCTCCTTTCCCGGTGAAGGCGATCGATACGGTGGGCGCTGGTGATATCTATGCGGCTGGCGTATTGTATGGCATTACTAATGGTCTGGACTGGGCAACTGCTGGTAAATTGGGTTCGATGGCATCATCTAAATTGGTGACAACGTTGGGGGCACGGATGGCAACAGCCGATGTGCAGGCTTTATTGTCTAAACTGTAGTTCGGATGATTAAATGATGAACTGTGATTAATTGCAGCTAACTATCACAGTTCATCACCCAATTCTGAGAATGATGCTAAACTAACTGTAAACTAGAGAAGCAGTGATTTATTATAATTTCAATGGTTTTTGTTTTCAGGCTGTTTTTTGTTTTGCTAAGTGATCAAAAACCGATTATCTCCAATATCTGGAGG
>JAYUSV010000355.1:0-15236 GCA_043755495.1 Synechococcales cyanobacterium | reverse complement strand
TTTGAGTTGACACTGCGGGAATCTCCATCATCGCAAGGTTGATATGTAAGGCTGCGATCTCGTTGTTAGCTATGGGTTATAGCACGAGGAACCATGGGAATGGGGACTCATTATAGAGCGAATTTGAAATGTTTGGATAAATATTCGATCGAACCTAACACAGTTCAGGCTTTGTGGGATTCGATCGATCTTTTAGCTGGCTAACAAACCACTGTGACGGAGAAGCGCGGTTGGTTCTGGTTCGCGGCCCCGAAAAGACTCGAAGACCACCGCTGGTGGTTCGCTGCCGCCCAAGGATAACACCGTGTCGCGGAACCGGCGACCGGTAGCGGCGACCGCTTGCGGATCATCGAGTCCAGCATCTTCAAAAGCCGCGAAAGCATCGGCGCTGAGCACTTCTGCCCACTTATAGCTATAGTAGCCCGCTGAATAGCCACCGGCAAAAATATGACCAAAAGAGCAAAGAAAGCGATCTTCAGGGATTGGTAATACTACTGTAGTTGTCTTGGCAATATCTAGGCGCAGATCGTTAGCCGTGCGGCCACTGCCCGCTACATATTCATGATGGAGAGCGATATCGACCCAGCTAAAGTGAATCTGACGCAGCATAGCACTGCCACTCATGAAGTTTTTGGCTGCTACTAATTTGTCGTAATAGTGATCGGGTAATGGCTCGCCGGTTTCGTAGTGCTTGCCCATACTTAATAGGGTCGATCGATGGTAGCACCAGTTTTCCATAAACTGACTGGGCAGCTCTACTGCATCCCACTCTACGTTCCGAATCCCCGAGCAGCCCCCATAGTCCACTGTAGTTAACATATGCTGCAAACCGTGGCCAAATTCATGAAACAGGGTTTCCACTTCGCCAAAGCTCATTAAGCTAGGTTTGTCATCTACTGGTGGGGTTTGGTTACAGACCAAATAAGCCACCGGTAAACGCACACCCTCTACATTGGTGAACTTTGCTCGCCCGATGCAGTCATCCATCCAAGCACCACCTCGCTTTTCTCCGGGGCGACTGTAGGGATCTAGGTAAAAGAAGGCGATCGGTTCTCCTTCTTTTCTCACTTGAAAATAGCGCACATCGGGGTGCCAAATGGGTGCCTGACCATCGGCGGCGGTAACTTCAATGCCAAACAACTTATCAGCCAAGCCAAACAAACCCGATAACACTTGCTCTAAAGGAAAATAAGGACGCAGCTCTTCATCGTTAAAGTCATATTTTTGCTCCCGTAACCGCTCTGCCCAAAAAGCGGCATCCCAAGGCATTAGTTCAGTCACATTAGCATCTTGACTTTGAGCAAAGCTCTGGAGTTCTTGGCGTTCTTGTTGGGCTGCTGGCAAACTCACTTTGCGCAGCGATTCCAACAAATTCTCGACTGCCGCGACGTTAGGAGCCATTTTGCTGGCCAAACTCATTTCGGCAAAGCTACCAAACCCCAAGATTTGCGCCATTTCTCGTTTGAGAGTTAAAATCCGTTCAATGTTGCCACAGTTATCTTTTTCACCACTGGCTGCCCGACCCACAAAAGCCTTGTAGACTTTTTCGCGCAGGTGGCGCTGTTTGCTGTGTTCCATAAAGGGCACATAGCTAGGATAGTCTAGGGTAATACGCCAAGGGCCATTCTCGGGAGTAGCTGCTTCATTACCACCGGCACGACTAGCTTGGGCTGCTTGCGCTAGCAAGCTAGGCGGTAGGCCAGCTACATCATTAAAATCACTCAGATCTAAATTGAAATCTTTGGTAGCATCTAGCACGTTGTTAGAAAATTGGTTGCCTAGTTCGGCTAGCTCTAATTGGATGGCGTTGAATCTTTCACCTTGCTCGCCAGTTAAGCCCACTCCAGATAACTCAGCATCACGGATGCCCGCTGTAATAATTCGCTGTTGGGCTTTGTTCATACCTGCCCAATCGGCACCGGCACGGATATCTTTTAAGCCTTGATACAATGCTTGACTTTGACCCATGCGCATGAAAAACTGCACGACTTCTGGCTGACTACTTTCGTAGGCTGTGCGTAGTTCTGGGCTATTTTTTACACCCATTAAGTGACCAATAATCCCCCAAGCCCATGTAAGCTTTTCACTTAACAGGTCAGCTGGTTCAATTAGGCCAGTCCAGGTGGGTTTAAAGTTTTTTTCTAGCTCAGTCAGCTCGGCATTAACTGTTTTGAGCAACTGTTCGATCGCCGGACCCACATGCTCGGGCAAAATTTCTGCGAAAGGGGGCAAGCCGTGGCCAGCTAAAAGGGGGTTAGTCATAAAAAGAATCTCTGTCCGTTTGGTTCTTTCTAATCTAGCGCACCAGCTCCACCGTATCACGGCCATCGGTGTCGTGAAAATACACCCGCACCTGTTCTTCATGGGATGTGGGCAGGCGTTTACCCACAAAATCGGGTTGGATGGGGAGCTGGCGATGACCTCGATCGACCAACACGGCCAATAAAATTCGATCGGGGCGACCATATTCGGCCAAGGCGTTCAAGCTAGCGCGAACGGTGCGGCCTTTATAAATTACGTCATCGATGAGGACGACCGTTTTGCTGTTGATATCTACATCGATTTGGCTGCGGACTGGGGTGCGGACTTTGTTGGATTGCAAGTCATCACGGTAAAAGGTGATGTCGATCGTGGAAACAGATAAATCTACACCTTCTAACTCGGCGATCTGTTGGCTCAGGGCTTTGGCCAAGGGCACGCCGCGAGTATGTATACCCACCAATACCACTTGCGATAAATTGCGACAGCTTTCCACAATTTCTGCGGCCATTCGCTTGATGGTGCGGCGCATTTCTTCGGGGGAAAGGATTTCCACGATTTGAGGGTTTGCTGGAGCATTCATATGACTGGGCGCAAGAAAAAAACATTGTAGATCTATATCGGCTAAACTCAAGTTGCTATCTTGTCAGGTTTGCCGAATTACCCGTGGGTCTTTGGATATCTTTATCGTTGATGATTGTTTGGGCGCTCAGCTTATGGGGAGCCTGCTCGATCGATCTAACCATTCTCCCGCTCTGGTGGATCTGTGGGCTGCTGTTGGTCAGAACTTTTTTGCAGACGGGTCTGTTTATTACGGCTCACGATGCCATGCACAGCAGTATTTGCGTCGATCGACCGCGCTGGAACCACTGGATTGGCAGTGTTTGTACTATTTTGTATGCACTATTGCCCTACGAAATTCTGCTGACCAAACATGCTTTACACCATCAACACCCCGGTACCGAGTTAGACCCAGATTTTTTTGACCGGGGGTTTTGGGGATGGTACGGCCAGTTTATGGAGGGCTATATCGATCGGCCTCAAGCTCTGAAGCTTTTGCTAGGAATGGGTGCATTGTTTTCGATCGCCCATTACGTTCTGCAATTTTCGGTGCTAAATCTATTACTTTTATGGGTGCTGCCTATTCTGCTCAGCTCCTTACAGCTCTTCTATTTTGGCACCTACTTGCCCCACCGGCCAACCGCTATCGCAGATGTATCCATCCGTAGCAGCAGCCTGCATCCGATATGGTCACTATTGACTTGCTACCACTTTGGCTACCACTGGGAACACCACGAACACCCCCAAATACCTTGGTATCGGTTGCCATCCCTAAAAAAAATGTAAAGATTTATTTACTTTTGCAACAAAAAATAATAAGTTATATGGTAAGAGAGCGAAAAGGATGCCGACTCGGTGCAAAATTCAGAAACAACTCTTCAGTTCAGTTACATTCAAAGAGAACCCCACAGCCATGGCATTCACCATCGATTCCGCACGCGGTATTTTCCCCGGCACTCTCGCCGCTGACGCAGTACCCGCTACTATCGCTCGTTTTAATCAGCTTAGTGCCGAAGATCAACTCGCTTTAATTTGGTTTGCTTACGAAGAAATGGGTACCACCATTACCGTTGCTGCTCCTGGTGCAGCCAGCATGATTTTAGCTCAGGGTCTGCTAAACAAAATCAAAGCAATGTCTTTCACTGAACAGTCTCAGGCCATGTGTGACTTGGCTAACCGCACTGACAGCGAAATTTGTCGTGCTTACGGCGTATTTACTCCCAATATCAAACTTGGTTTTTGGTATCAGTTAGGTGAGTGGATGGCAGAAGGTACTGTGGCTCCAATCCCTGAAGGGTATAAGCTCTCGGCTAACGCCGCTGCTATTCTGCAAGCCATTCGTGATTTAGAGCAAGGTCAACAGATTACTGTGTTGCGCAATACTGTTGTAGATATGGGCTACATTGGCGAAGGTACTGTGAAGGTTTCGGAGCCGATGGTGTTGCCTCAGCAGGCCAGCGAAAGAACTAAAGTAGCGATCGAAGGCGTAGATAATGCAACTGTTTTGAGCTACATCAATAACATGAATGCCAATGACTTCGATGCAGTTATTGAGTTATTTGCTGCTGATGGTGCCTTACAGCCTCCATTCCAAAGACCAATTGTTGGTAAAGAAGCGGTTTTCCGTTATTTGCAAGAAGAGTGCCAAAACTTGAAGCTGATACCAGAGCGGGGTACTAATGAGCCTGCTGATGGTAACTTTAACCAGATTAAGGTAACGGGCAAAGTGCAAACTCCTTGGTTTGGTGCCAATGTGGGTATGAACATGGCCTGGCGCTTTTTGTTAGATCCTCAAGGCAAGATTTTCTTCGTGGCGATCGATCTTTTGGCTTCTCCTAAAGAATTGTTGAACTTGATTCGTTAGGATTTGCTGATTTATCGAAATCAAAGTATCAAAACCCGCCCTTCAGCGGGTTTTGGGTTTCATTTTTGTACTGGCTAAACCCGCCCCTACGTTACAGGATATTTTTTTCGCCTCCATCGATCGATGGGGGCGGTTTTGTGATCTGCGATATTTGGTACTATGGGGCTTGAACTTTTGTAAACTGCCATGGAAGCGTACTCTTTGCCGACTGAGGTGATTCTTAGTCAATCTCAGGTGACGATCAATAAACTGACCCTAGGTTGGACTCCTCAACCCGGTGACTATTTGGATTTAGACGACAATACCTATGCGGTGTTAGAACGTCGTCATTGTTATCAGTACAGGGCAGGGCGATATCGGTTGGCGAAGATTTCTTTGTATGTACAGATGGCCGATCGACCTAAAGAGCGTAGTTTAATTGAAGGTCGATGGATTATTGGGGATGCTAGTTGTAGTTTTAATGCTCGATCGGAACTAATTCGCTGTGCTGTATTGCCTATTGGGCCTTGTGCAGGCTGTAGATTTTATCAGGAAAATTGATGGGCTTTGTAGATGTTAGGTAGTTGAAAATATTTTAAATTTATTATGCTTGACTCTCCTAGATCTGCTTTTTCTCCGAACTACCACACTGCTCGCGATCGATTCTGTAGCAAGGCAGCAGAATTAGGCTGGCAGCCAGAGTCCTACTCAGTTGGAGAAGATCTATCGATCAATGTTGCTATCTCTGCATACTTACCAAGTAGACCCACCATTTTAGTTTCTAGTGGTTTGCATGGCGGCGAGGGCTTCTTTGGATCGGCAGTACAGTTGGCATTGTTAGAATCTGGATCTTTAGCCACTAATATTAACTGGGTGTTTATTCATGCCCTGAACCCCTATGGCTTCGCTAATTTGCGTCGTTGTAACGAAGATAATATTGATCTGAATCGTAATTTTTTGTTGGCGGGTGAAGAATATCGAGGTAGTTCGCCGATTTATGGCAAAATATCACCAATCTTAAATCCAGAGCATATTGGTAAAGTGGATTGGTTTTTACCCCAGATGTTGGGGGCGATCGCCAAATATAAACTTGCCAACATCTGGCAAGCAGTCGCCGAAGGCCAATCCGATTTCCCTCAAGGCTTGTTCTTTGGTGGTCAAGCAGCCAGCAAGACCCAGCAGATTCTGCAAGAGCATTTACCTCAATGGATTGGAGATTCTCAAAATATTTTGCATTTAGATTTCCACACGGGCTTAGGCAAATGGGGCACTTATAAATTATTGATGGATACAGCGGTGACTCCGGCAGAATTACAGGAGCTACAGACTCACTTTGGAGCAGAGTATATTTTGGCTGTAGATGGTGGCAAAAAGCAATATCAGGTCAGAGGTAATATTGGTCAATGGACTCGTCAATTGCTACAGCCTCGTAACTACAACTATTTTTGTGCGGAGTTTGGCACTTACCCTTTTGCTAAGGTATTGCTGGCGTTGCGTCAAGAAAACTATGTTCACAATTGGCTGAATGCTAGTGACCCAGTTTATCGGCGGGCTAAGGAGCAAATGAAGGAGATATTTTGTCCAGAGTCCGATCGATGGCGTTCTTTGGTAATCGCCAAGAGTATGGAGATTGTGGCTCAGGCCGATCGATTTCTTAAATCTTGATGATTACAATGAGCAAAGACTATGAATTCGACCCAGTGAAATAGCAGAAACAAAGTCATCAGCATTTTGCAAGGTCTCTAAATATTCGGCAAATTACACTGGGCATTTTGCCGCATCAAATGGTCACAGAGTACCAAAGCAACCATTGCTTCCACCATCGGCACCGCGCGGGGCAACACACAGGGATCGTGGCGACCTTTGCCCGCTAAAGTGGTTTCTTCACCAGTCGCACTGACCGTGCGCTGCTCTTTGCGGATGGTAGCAGTGGGTTTAAAGGCTACCCGAATAATAATGTGTTCACCATTACTAATACCCCCTTGAGTACCACCCGATCGATTGGTCACAGTCCTTAAATTACCCTGCTCATCCAAACAAAACTCATCATTGTGCTGGCTGCCAGTCATCAAAGTACCAGCAAAACCCGAGCCAATCTCGAAGCCCTTAGTAGCTGGCAACGACATGACCCCCTTAGCAATATCGGCCTCTAGTCGATCGAACACCGGCTCTCCCAAACCTTTAGGCATTCCCCGCACCACACATTCCACTACCCCGCCGATCGAATCCCCTGTCCGTCCAATCTCCTCAATCCGCGCAGTCATCTTTTCCGCCCAGGCTGGATCGGGGCAGCGCACAATATTGCTCTCCACCTGCTCCATAGTCACAGTGGCAGTATCGATCGTTGCTTCTAAGTCTTGAATCCTTTTGACATAACCAATAATTTCTACACCAGCCGACTGCTTAAGAATTTTCTTGGCGATCGCCCCAGCCGCCACCCGGCCAATAGTTTCCCGCGCCGAAGAACGGCCACCCCCCTGCCAATTGCGAATCCCATATTTGGCATCATACGTAGCATCAGCGTGAGAGGGGCGATACTTGCCAGCCATCTCATCATAATCTTGGGATCTTGCGTCTTTATTGCGTACTAGGATGCCGATCGGAGTCCCGGTGGTTTTGCCCTCAAAAACACCCGAAAGAATCTCACAGGTATCACTTTCTTTGCGGGGAGTGGTGATTTTGCTTTGACCGGGGCGACGGCGATCTAACTCGAACTGAATTTCCTCGGCGCTAATTTCTAACAGAGGCGGGCAACCATCGATCGTCACACCCACACCGCCGCCGTGTGATTCACCAAAGGTAGAGATTTTGAATAACTTGCCGAAACTGTTGCCCATAGTTTGATTGCCGAATATTGCCGAGCTTGTATGATACCGCAAAGCAAACCATCCCGGCAGAAGCCGATTAATCCTTTTTTTGGAGACAATTTATCTGTCTGATTAATCTTTGGGCTGCGTCATTCTTTTGGCTACCATTACGGTTATTTTGCGCGGCAGTAAGCGGGGGACAATTCCAGACAAGAAAAAATTCATCCAGCCAGGAATTACATAGCTTTGCTTGCGTTCTAAGGCTTTTAACCCGGCTTTTACCACCTCTTCTGGAGTGGAAATTCGATCGGGTACGGGCTGACCGGCAACTTCATGAAAAGAGGTAGCTGTAGCACCGGGACACAGAGCAATCACTCGAATTCCTCGATCGCCATATTCTGCCCATAATCCTTCACTAAAAGACAACACAAAGGCTTTACTGGCAGCGTATACCGTCATGTATGGTACTGGCTGAAAACCCACCACCGAAGCAAGATTAATAATGCTGCCAGCTTTGCGTTCTAGCATTTTGGGGATGAAAATATGGCAGAGATCTACCAGTGTGGCAATGTTGAGCAATACTTGGTCTCGATCGCGTTGAGATTCGATGGCTTCAAAATGACCATAGGTGGCAAAACCGGCATTGTTTACCAATAAATCTACCTGTAATCCCAGCTCAGCTACCTTGCTAGCTAAGTTAGATGCGGCTCCAGAAGGGACTAAATCTAGGGCAATGCAATCATTGCGCTGCTGATATTTGGCGGTTAGTTCGGTGGCTAAAGCCTGGAGTTTGTCAGCCGATCGGGCTACCAAAATGGTGTTCATCCCTCTGGCGGCCAATTCTTGAGCAAAGGTGGCTCCCAAACCGCCAGAAGCCCCAGTAATTAGGGCTGTTTGACCTTGGTAAAAAGACATGTTTTAAAATCCTCGCGGTTTGGCTTGTAATTTCAAGTACTACTTTTAGCTTAAGTTATTTGCACAAAGAAACCATGCTAGCGCTTAAAATTGTGACATTTTGATTGGATGAGGCGACAAATAATCGCCAGATTTGCCGCCGGTTTTGGTTAACAGCCGGATGCTAGTAATTTCGATCGACTTCTCGATCGCCTTAGCCATATCATACAAAGTCAGTGCTGCCACCGTGGCCGCCGTCATCGCCTCCATTTCCACCCCAGTCTTACCTTCGATGCTTACGGTGGCTTGAATGCGGTATCCCGGCAGGGCTTCATCGGGCTGAATATCGATCGACACCTTACTAATGGCTAAGGGGTGACACAGAGGAATTAAGTTAGAGGTCTGCTTAGCTGCCATAATGCCCGCCACCCGCACCGTGGCTAGCACATCGCCTTTAGGAGCATTGCCGCTAGCAATTTGCTCTAGGGTTGCCGCTAACATCTTCACTTGGGCTTCAGCCGTGGCCGATCGCTTGGTAACTGCTTTATCCGATACATCCACCATGCGGGCTTCACCATCAGAATTTAAGTGGGTCAAAGAATTTGGTTGCATATTTCAGAAAAGATGTGTTATTGTAAGAAACGCGCCTGGACAAGTAGCTCAGTGGATAGAGCTTCTGACTACGGATCAGAAGGTCGGGGGTTCGAATCCCTCCTTGTTCATTCACTCAGTAAAAAAGAAGTGGCGGTGTAGATAAGTCTACATCGCCACTCCTTTTTTGCGGCTGGCCATGCTGCCAATTAACCAAATCAAGTTTGTTGCCGCAAATTCAAATGATCTTAGGAAATTATTTGCCGCCCAAATTATTCCGCAACGGAGCATCATGACTCCAAATTCCCACTGCCATCAAGCGGGCATAAGCTTGGGCGCGAACAAGCTGCCGCTCATACTTCGGCAACACATATTGAGTTGCCGCTAACCCCTGACCTTCCCTGATTAACTGCTCATTTACCAAAGTGTTATTGCGCCAGAGGTACCCATACCGATAGTTGGCAGTTCCTTTCGGTTCTGTTGGCTCTAGTTCCAAAGAAAATTTCTGATCGGCCTCTTGAGTAATTGCCTCCAGACGATCTTTTGCCGCTGGCCCCCAAGGTTTTTGATTGAGATTAGGGGCATTTACCCCCACCAGTCGCACTTTTTGTACTTGGCCAGCAAAAGTGAGTTCAACGGTATTACCACTTACGGCTCGATCGACAGTCACCATTTGTCTAGAAGAAACTGGTGCTTGGCAGGCTACCAGCAACCACAATAATGCCACCCACAAAAAACTAATCTTCATCTAACGGTAAGGCGCGTCTCACTTTACCTTTGGCGAAATAGCGGCCAAACTGCTGCTCATAAACCTCGTCTTCGTCCTGGGTTTCTACCACCAAATCAGACTGGGCGTAGCTAACACAGAGCAAAGCATATCCTTTTTTCCGCAGTCCCGGCGAAAGCCCCATCGCATCGGGCTGAGTAAGCTGGCCAGATTTCACCCGCACCGCGCAGGAAGTACAGGCTCCTTGGCGACAAGCAAAAGGTAAATCGGCACCTTGGTTTTCGGCGGTTTGCAAGATATATCGATCGGACTTGGCCTGGATGTTGTATTCCTTCTGGCGCTGTCGATCGATAATTGTAACTTGGTAAGTTTGGGCGCTGGTGACGGTCATGGGTACTTCACAGAAATCCTCTGTTTATCTTAATGGATTAGGCGCGACTATCCCAAGCCGCAGCGGCTGCTTGCAAAGCCTGATCCACTGTTTGTTCGCCCGCCATTGCGGCCTGGAGAGCTTCGTAGATAGCCTTTTTAAGGATATTGATATCTTTGATTGGTGGAATTAAAACTTCCGCTCGATCGAGCTGGCTGGCACTGATAATTTTGCCTTGAGCTAGGGGTTCTGTTGAAGTTTTTAGACCGGCCTTATAGTCTGTCACAGCTTCGGTTTGAGATGGTAAGGTATCAGAGGAGTTAGCAAAAGCAAGCTGGTTGACAGCGTTGGTTACAAATAGGGCAAATTTAACAGCGGCAGCAGATTTTTTGCTGCTGGCCGGAATAACTAAATTCATGACGGCAGCGCTGATTTTGTTGGTTTGGCCGCTAATTTGGGGAGCGATCGCCGATACCTTGGCAATAGTCGGAGCATTTTTGGCAATGTCGTTGATGGTAGGTGCACCGGCAAACAGCATCGCTACCTCACCAGCTTGATAGAGCTGGTTGCCTTGTTTATGCCCCTCGGTCAAGACAGTTTTGGGTAACAGCCCCTGCTGATACAAATCTACCCAATACTGAAAGGCCGCTTTGCCCGAGGGGCTGTTGAAGCCTGCTTTCCCGGCAGGATTGACTAGTTCTACGCCCATTTGCACCAAAGATTCCAGCACATCGTTGGCATCTTCGGCTAGCAATGTGGCAAAAAAGGCATACTTGCCAGTTTTCTCTTTGATCTGCTTGGCAGCTACTGCTAGCTCTTGATAGGTTTTGGGCGGCTTGTCAATTCCGGCTTTTTTGAACAGCTCTTGGTTATAGATGGTGATGTTGGTAGTAATATACCAGGGCAATCCAAAGATTTTATTGTTGAGACTGTTTGCTCTCAACATACCTGGCAGATAAGATTTTTCAGCTCCGGCCAAGATTTTCTCATCTAGTTCTAACCAAGCATTCTTAGCGGCTAACTGGGAAGCAAAATCTGGGTTGAGATTGACTACATCTGGAGCATTTTTAGCCTGCATCGCGGCTAAAATTTTGCTTTCCATGCCTGCCCAAGGCACATCGACCCATTTCACTTTAATGCCGGGATTCGCTTGCTGAAACTGCCCGATCGCGTCGTTGAAATATTTGGTGAATTTGGGTTGCAGTTGCATTGTCCAAAATTCGATCTCGTTACTGCCGACTAGCTCTGTGCTCTTAGAACTGGCTTCTTGGCCATCTTTGTTTTGTTTGCCGCCCAAACAACTGACAAGCAGCGTCGAGAGCGCTCCCAGTCCAGAGTAGGTCAAAAAGTGTCGCCGAGTTTTCATACGATGTGCCGTAACGCGATTCAGCGCCTATTTTGCCATGGATTTGGCTCGATTGGCTATTTTTGATGGCAATGGTGGCCTGTTATTTAAGAGTCAAGCCATTTTTGCATTGAATCAATCTAGATTGATTCAACGCTGCTGTGCCAAATATGCTCTCCAGCCACCTAAATGAGAGATTTCTGGGGCATCGGCAATGGCATAAGGTTCACAGATAAAGCCTTGAACTGTGGTGTTGTCTGCGATCAACAAGGTGCCAATACCCAATGGTGCGGGGATTTGGGTGATGAATTGACCGAAGCCCGCGATGCTGATTTGCCAAATTTCTAACTCGATCGAGTAGCCCCCAGTTACTTGGCGAATCAGTCCCGGCTTGGGGATTTGACCAGCTAAAGCATATAGGCGATAGCAAGGAGCAGTAAAGCACGACCGAACCAAAGTTGCCCCCAGATCGGTGAGCTGATGGTTGAGAGGTTGACCAGTAAGATGTGCTCCTACAACCGCAATATTTGTCCGGTCAATCATTGTTATTTTAAATTATGGAATTCAACAGATTAGTATGACTGAAAATAGCGCGATCGGTTAGGTTCTAACCTCCGATCGACTACCACTAATCGAATAAACGAGGCTTTACGGCACTTTCCAGCTAGGTGGAATACATTAATGTTCTAGTCCCCTCAGCAAGGGTCAGACGTACTTCATAAATACGGAAAGGCTGTGTTTTTTACTGGATACCAAAAATGATAGAGTCGTCATATAAAGACTCGACCTTAATAGGTTTTGCCACCAATTTAAATTCTTCGGCTGCATTTGCTGTCAATTCCAAATTGCCAATTAAACTTTTAGGATTACTTTTTTTGAACCCCATTAACCTATTTTCAGTAAGATCGAACAATTTAACCCCGGTCAACTGTTCTTTTACCTCTTCGGGTTTTACATTCATTTTCTCAGCCGAAATCTTGATGGCTTCTGGATCAGCCGTGTTAACTAATTTAACTGCTTTGTCTACAGCGCGAAGATAGGCTTGTAAGTCTTTTCTTCTAGACTGAATTAGCTTGTCTCTAACTACGATTACATCAGCAATTAAGTTAGTATCTTTAGTCGAAAAAACTACCTTGCCATCACCTAACTTAGCATTTTTAGTCAAGAAGGGTTCATAGGTAACAGCCATATCTACTTTCTTGGCGGCGAAAGCGGTACCAGCATCACCAGCTGGCATATCCTGGACTTTTAAATCTTTTTCAGTTAAGCCCTCTTGTTTCAAATAAGCTTGTAATAGAATTCTTTCAAACAACAAATTCTCACGGGCAATGCTTTTACCTTTTGCCTCTTTAGGAGTTGAGACATTGCGAGCAATAATGCCGTCAGCACCATTGGAGTAATCGACTAAGTAAATCACCTTAAGAGATGGATCTTTATCTGCGGACTGGATGGTATCACCTGAGGTTAACCAAGCAATATCTAACTTCCCTGCCAACAAGGCAGTGATTTCTTCACTGGTGCTAGGGAAGAATTTATCCTGAACATTTAAACCTTCTTTCGCGAAAAAACCTTTTTTAACTGCTACATAATGGCCAGCATAACCGATCCAACTAAGATTTCCTGAAACTAGGGGTGCCGATGACGGTGAAGCAGCTTCAGGATTAGTTGTTTTGGGTTGCTGAGTGCAAGCAACAGTTAGTAACAATGCTACTAAGAATAGTGAAAACCAACGAAATAGTAAAGACATTTTCGACATAAAATATCCGGGTATATTGAAGTAAACCGATCTAATGGTACCTGTTTTTAGGCGTTTCAACTCAATTAGTGCCATGGCAAAAATAGCTTGAAATTGGTCATGTGATAGAACTCTCTCTGAGAGTCAATTCTCAGCAACTGTGCAAGTTGTTTTTTGCTGGATTCTTCTTAGGTAATGAGCTGTGCTGTGCCAGCATTAGTGTCGGACTTGGTCTGCCCAAGGAGTAAGGATTCTTGACAACCACTTTAATCCATAATCTATCAGTAAGCCAATCGTTCCAATTAAAATAATGCAAAACAATACTTTATCAGTTTGTAAAAATCGTTGAGACTGAATGATTTTAAAGCCTAAACCATTCTGAGAAGCTAATAGTTCAGCAATCACCACAAAATTCCAAGCCCCTGAAATATTCACCCGCAAAGTATCCAATACACTAGGGAAGGTAGCTGGGATAATCACTTTTAGCAATACATCCCAACGACTTGCTCCCATTGTATACGCCACATTGATCATTTCATTAGGAATGAATTTAACGGCATCAGCCACCATAATGACGTTATACAGCACTACTCCCAAACTGATAATCAAAACCTTAGAGGGTTCATCTAAGCCTAACCAAATAATAATTAGGGGGACAAATCCAGTAATCGGCATGTAACGAATAGTGCCCACTAAGGGAGAAAATAAGCTATCCATGCTATGAAAAGTACCAATAGCGAGACCCAGTGGTACACCAACTACTGCTGCTAATAAAAACCCTGCCAATACCCGAGCACAACTAGCTAAAACATCTCCCCATAGGTCGTTCTCAGCAAACATAGTAATCCCAGCACTCATCACCGCCACGGGAGTTGGCAAAAAAGTTGGAGGTACTAGTTGTAGAGAACTAATAATTGTCCAAATAGTTAGCGGTGCCAGCAAAGATATCGCTACCAAGGTCAAAGACAGCCATTTCGGAAAACCATGACGAATGCTCCAAAATGTAGAAGCTGGTAAGTAGCTGTGTTGGCGTTTAATTGGTTCGATCAGGTTATTGGAAATAGATTCGATCACTGAAATAAACTCCGCTGAGGTAAAAATAAAATAATTTGCCGAGAGACAAATTTTGGCGATTTCAGCAAACTTATAGACGGATTTTGGGTCTAAAATATTGCAATCATTGAATATGACAGGAATCTAAACATTAAGCAGAGATTTCTTGAGGACAGCCCGGCTGCCGCCTGTGATCGAGATACTCACTTAGTATCTCAAGATAGCGATCTTTGCCAAAAATTTGATAGTGTCCAGGATAAACAATATCTATTGGCAATTTTTGCAGGCGTTCGTAGGAGCTGATATAACTTGGAATATCACTATGAGATAGTTCATCTAGTAATTCTCCGTCATAAATAACATCTCCAGAAAATAGCGCCTGTGATCGATGATCGTACAGGGCAATGCAACCTGCAGAGTGCCCTGGTAAATGCAGCACTTCTAAAGCTCGATCGCCCAGATCTAGCACGTCACCTTCTTGCAAAACCCTGGTGGGTTCAGATGCATTAAAGGTATATTCTTCAACGGTAAAGCCACTGTGTGGAAGACACTCAAAATGATCCAGATGCATCCAGCCCGGTAGAGAGCACAAGGATTTATTAGCATCGCCTTCTCGTAAAGCCTGCACCTCTGCTGCATGAATTGCCCGTTCCTCAAATTCGTGGATGCCTCCAGCATGATCAAAGTGAACGTGGGAGGCGATCGCCAGCAGTGGTTTGTCTATTAACCCCGCAATATGTTGGCGCAGACTAGCAACACCCAGGCCGGTGTCAATCAGCAAATCTTGATCTCGCCCTTTGATTAGCCATAAATTGGCGCGGTTGTACCAGTAGTAATGGGGTTCGGTAATTAAATATAGTCCCTCATCAATTCGCTGAGTTGAAAACCAGCTATCACAGACTTTTTTATTGGTCATAAAATTTAGTAATGCTGACGCATCATGTTAATTACTTGGCGCTTGATATCGACAAACTCGGCGGATAGTTTGATATCTAGTTCCCGGTGTTCGGGCAGGCGAATCAGAATCTCGCCTCTTACTTGGCCAACCCCC
>JAYUSV010000354.1:0-15239 GCA_043755495.1 Synechococcales cyanobacterium | reverse complement strand
TTGAGAGTCCGAATATGGGCTGTTCA
This sequence comes from Synechococcales cyanobacterium, assembly GCA_043755495.1. Lineage (GTDB taxonomy): Bacteria > Cyanobacteriota > Cyanobacteriia > Cyanobacteriales > Chamaesiphonaceae > JAAFHZ01. Next base: position 15,213 of record JAYUSV010000354.1, on the reverse strand, counting down.
AGAATCCCCTTCCTTAGCTAATCAATCTGCTTGCAGATTGGAGGCATAGGCATGGGGAGTATCAAAACAAAGAAACAGTTTGGACAGCATTGGCTGCGCAGCGAACGGGTGCTCGATCGCATTATGGCGGCTGCGGCTCTGGTCGAGGATGATCGAGTATTAGAAATTGGTCCTGGGATGGGTGTTTTGACTACCCGGCTGGCGCGGAAGGTGCCGGTGGTAGCCGTGGAGATCGATCGAGACCTCTGCGCACATTTGGTGAAGAAACTAGGTAATTTAGATAACTTTTTGTTGCTCCAGGGAGATTTCTTGCAGATGGATGTGGCCGAGCAGCTCGCGGTTTTCCCCCGTTTTCAGCAGCCTAATAAAGTCGTCGCCAATATTCCCTACAACATTACTGGTCCCATTCTAGAAAAGCTCTTGGGTGATATTTCTGCGCCACTAGCCCCGGCCTTTAGTAGCATTACCTTGCTGGTACAAAAAGAAGTGGCCGAAAGGTTGACGGCTAAACCGGGCACTAAAGCCTTTGGCGCTTTTACAGTGCGAATTCAGTACTTAGCTGACTGCGAGTTAATTTGTCCGGTGCTAGCCAAAGATTTCTCGCCGCCGCCTAAGGTGGATTCGGCAGTAATTCAATTGCGACCTCGACCTTTTGCGCAAATTGCAGAACAGCCTTTGTGGTTAGATAAATTGGTACGCATGGGTTTTAGTAGTCGGCGCAAGATGTTACGGAAAAATTTACAGTCAGCAATTGCTGGCAACCCTGACGAAAACCGGGAAAAAATTGGTGGTCTATTAACCAATTTAGGATCAACAGCAGAAGCCCGAGCTGAAGATCTTAGTGTGAGCCAATGGATCGAGTTAAGCAATGTATTAAATCAAGAGCAAAAAACATGAGCCAGCCAGATTCGCTGCCCATTAAACCAGACCTTAAAGAAAAACTAACCTTTAACACCAAAATGGCCTATGGAGCTGGGGATATGGGTCCGGCCATTACGGCGATGATACTACTAACTTTCCTTTCACCTTTTTTAACTAATGTGGCTCATCTAAGTCCTGGCTTAGCTGGTCAGAGCCAGTTGGTCGGGAAAATTTGGGATGCCATTAATGACCCGATCGTCGGCATGATGAGCGATCGAGGAGATGTTTTTGGGGAAAAGATCAAACAGCGTTGGGGACGGCGTTATCCCTGGATGTTGGTGGGGGCGATTCCCTTTGGGCTGTTTTTCTTTTTGCAATGGCTGGTACCGTTTGGAGTGGAGAACCAGCTTGGTCTGTTTATTTTTTATACTCTGATCTCAATTTTATTTAACAGTTTTTATACGGTGGTGAACCTGCCATATACGGCGCTAACAGCGGAATTGACTCAAGATTATGACGAGCGCACTAGCCTGAGCAGCTTTCGGTTTACCTTTTCGATCGGCGGCAGTATTTTGGCGCTGTTAATTGCTCTGGCTGCTTTTTCCTTGAAAATCTCAGCTCAATCACAATACTTACTGATTGGGGGCATTTGTGCAACAATTTCGATCTTGCCGATATTTTGGTCAGTATTTGGTACTCAGCGACAGGCCAGGCTAAATGCCGAACCACAAGATGAGTTGGCAGCAATGAATTGGCTGGAACAAATGCGATCAGCTCTAGCCAACAAGCCTTTTTTATATGTGATTGGTATTTATTTGTCTTCTTGGTTTAGTTTGCAACTTACCTCAGCCGTAATTCCCTACTTTGTAGTGAGTTACATGGGTCTAAACGATCAGGGAGTGACGTTAGTACTTTTGGCAGTACAGGGAACGGCATTGGCGATGCTAGGTATCTGGAGTAGGATCGCACAGAAACTAGGCAAAAAGACAGTGTATGTAATTGGGATGGTGCTGTGGATTTTTGCCCAAGGAGGTTTGTTTTTGTTACAGCCCGGACAGGTGGGCTTAATGTATGGGTTAGCAGTTTTGGCAGGTTTAGGGGTTTCAACGGCTTACTTAGTACCTTGGTCGATGCTGCCAGATGTCATTGAGCTAGACGAGTTAAATACTGGTAAGCGGCGAGAAGGATTTTTCTATAGTTTCATGGTATTTAGTCAAAAAATTTGTCTCGGATTTGCTGTGGCGCTAATGTTGCAAAGCCTTCAGGCAACTGGCTTTAAACCGCCGGTGGACAATATTGCCCAAGTGCAATCTCCAGAAGTTTTACTGGCTCTGCGTTGGTCGATCGGGCCAATTCCTACCATCTCTTTGATCTGTGGTTTGGTTTGCGCCTATTTTTATCCCATTACTAAAGAACGCCACCAACAGACTCTACTAGCTTTAGCCGAAAGAAGGCAAACGAGTGAGCCAAAATAATGAACTTATAGATTATTTTTTTGGAGTCAGTGTGTTCCCAATCAAAATATTAAGGGAATATTACTAACAGGCGGCAAAATTTGCTTGTCCTGTCTTGAAGAAGGTTTTGTAAATGAACTCGTCACATAGCAGTAAACGTCAGTCTATTCTGAAAGGCTTGCAATATAAAAAAGCAACCCTGATGGTCACACAGGGAAATGAGCTATTTAACGAAGGTCATTGCCAAGAGGCCGTCGCATGTTACGATCAGGCGATCGATCTAGATCCTTATGACTACAATGCTTGGTACAGTAGAGGCATTGCTTTTATTAGCTTAGAAAAATATTCAGAGGCTATTGAAAGCTTTGAATGTGCTATTGAAATCAATCCAGGATTTTATCAAGCTTGGTATAATTATGGTGTAGCTTTAAGTGGCCTAGGTAGGCTTACTACTGCTATCACAATCTTTGATCGAGCATTAGAAATAAACCCGGCTGATGAAGAATCTTGGTACAGTCGCGGCTTGGTTTCAGACAAGCTAGAAAAATACGATCAGGCTCTGATTAGTTACGAAAAAGCGATACAGGTGAATGGAGACAACTATCAAGCTTGGTATAATCGCAGCTGTACCCTAAATAAAATGAAGAGATATGAAGATGCCTTTGCTAGCTGTAATCGTACATTAGAAGTCAAGCCAGAATTTTATCCTGCTTGGAAGAATCGCAGCTACTCTTTAGAAAAACTGGGTCGTTACCAAGAAGCTTTGAACAGTTATAACATCACGATCACTTTCCAAAAAGATGATGCTGATGTTTGGTATAATCGCGGAAATACATTAGTACAGCTTGAACAGTATCATGAAGCTATTGAAAGCTATGGCCAAGCATTAGAAATCGATCCAAATTTATATAATGCTTTAGGTAATTGCGGGGCGGCGTTGAGTCATTTAGGTAAAACTGAACAGGCGATTTCTATTTATCAAGAAGCTGTGAAAATCAGGCCGAATTATTATCAGGCTTGGTATAACTGTGGTATAGCTCTCAACCATTTAGGTCAGTACGAACAAGCGATCAAAAGTTATAATAAGGCCATTAGCATTCAGCCAGATGCCAATATTTTTTATCATCGTGCTTGTACCTATGCACTTTGGGGCAAGGTAGAAGAAAGTCTTGATTCACTACAATATGCTATCAGCCTAGATCCAGAGCAATTTATCAGATTTGCTGATCAAGATCCAGATTTTAATTCTATCCGCCAAAGCTCTGAATTCACAACGTTGCTAGAAACAGCAGATTCTCCTGATAATGATTGAGTCTGAACAGTATAAACTTATTTTGTCGGACTGGTATATAATTTATTGAGGCTAATTTATTTAGCCGACTATAAGATTAGATAAACTAGGAGCAAGATCTATGAATATCAACATTGCCTTGATGAAAGAGTACGAAGGCAAGTCCTTTAAAGAACTTGTAAACGCTCCTGTCACTGCGATCGCCGGTGTAACTGAAAGTGATGCCGAACATCTCAAAGCTGCTTTTAACGTTAAAACCGTCAAGGATTTAGCGACCCTAAAATATGCTTTGTGGGCGCAGGCAATCGTTACTTTAGCTGAAACGGAAGAATAAGAAATCTTATTCTATTTTGGTGGCAAATACAGAAAAATACTTGTCTGTATTTGCCATACTACTCAAAGCTACACTAGGACAATATCAGGTTTAGTGCTTTCGATAATAGCGATAAATTCTTGGCGTTCAGGAGTCGGAACATCAAATTTATCGAAAGTATGATCCAAGTCTTCCATAAAAGCCACCCACTCCTCTGCCGTGATTTTTAAATGGGCATGGGAATCGTGCATCGATTTACCACTATATTGCTGCGGGCCACCACAAGCAGCGCAAGCCATCTCTGTCACCAAATACTTAAAGCCAGCCGGGGTAACTCGGTGATGAGCCTCATCTACTAATGGATTGGCATTCAGGCGGGGATCGATCATAATGCGATCGATGAAATCATCTACAACCGTGGCAATGGCATAGACTCCACCCAATCTTTGATACAGAGAAGCTACTGGTTCTGTCATATAGATAGATTCTTGCTAAATAAACGAAGCCATCTTAACCCGAAATCTTTTTCTTTTGAAGTTCGTTAAATTACTGTTAACTTCGTAGCAATCTGATTGCTTTGATCGTTGCTTCCGCAACTTGATCGATCTCATCCTGGGTAGTCCCCCGTCCCAAACCAAAGCGCAAATTGGCCGCAGTTTTACTCCGCCCCAAAGCCGCCAACACATGAGATGGCTGACCACTGGCGCAAGCCGAACCCGAAGAAAGCGCCACTAAAGGCTGTAACTCCCGCAAAATTCCGCTAGTCTGTACCCCCGCAAAACTAACATTGAGGTTGTGGGGTAAACGCTGCTGTAAATCTCCATTGAGCTGCACATCGGAGATTTCTTGCAAATGCTGCCATAAAGAATCTCGTAAAGCCGTTAATCTCACCGATTCTTGATCGCCCATTGCCATCCCCAGCTCGATCGCCTCTCCCAAACCCACAATTAAGGGCGTAGCCAAAGTCCCCGCTCGTTTTTCCTTGCCACCACCAAGCTGCTGAGGAGTCAACGGCTGCCCCGATCGCACGTATAAAGCCCCAATTCCCTTTGGCCCATAGAGCTTATGTGCCGTCAGCGACAGCAGATCCACCCCACAGTCATCCACATTTATCGGCAAATATCCGATCGCCTGTACCGCATCGGTATGAAAAGGGATTTGGTGCTGCCGACAAATTCGCCCAATCTCTGCCACTGGTTGAATCACCCCAATCTCATTGTTTGCCGCCATCACTGACACCAAAATAGTATCAGGGCGCATTGCTGCCACCAAATCTTCGATCGAGATCAAACCCCGATCATCCACCGACAAATAGGTAACATCAAACCTCAGTTTCTCTAAATAACCACAGGGAGCCAACACCGCCGAATGTTCAGTTTTAACAGTAATAATGTGCCGACCTCGCTGTAAGCTAGCTTCAGCAACCCCCTTGATTGCCAAATTATTTGCTTCTGTCGCGCCACTGGTAAAAACTATCTCTTCTGGTTTAGCACCGATCGCTTCAGCCACTTGTGCCCTGGCTCGATCGATCGCCGCTGCCGCCGTCCAACCATAAAAATGACTGCTAGCCGGATTTCCGAAATATTCCGTGAAAAAAGGAACCATAGCTGCCAACACCCGTTTATCTACAGGAGTAGTAGCTTGATGATCTAAATAAATAGGTTTGTGCTTAAATATCTCCATAGAGCAAATCACAAATGGTCATGAATAAATTCGTCGCGCCTCAGGGAATAATCCATTGGTGATATTATCAACAATTCTCCTGCGCCTGGGGTTAGCCATCACCATCTTACCCACTATGTCTCAACTATTGGTGGTGTGGCTACTGTTGGCAGGATACTGCTCGATCGCCATTCCAGCCAGTCTTCACTGGGGCTTAGCTAGCCTGGAAACTATCCAGGTATGGTGGAATCTGCAACTCTATGCCTATGGCCTGAGACTGCGGAACAATCGGCGTGCTATTGCATTAATAGTGGGCTTGCTGCTGTGGCTGCCGATCGAAGAAATCTTATTGCGAGTAGTGTTGATTCCTAGCGGATGGGAACAAATGTCTGTCCGACAGTGGTGGCTGATGGCGCTATTGAGTTGGCTGCTGTCTACTCTAAAATATCCCTGGCTCTATGGGCAGCTCAATAGTTTGTTTAAGAAGCCTAGATTGTGGTTTTTGGGGGCTTTGCTCGAACTTTTTTGCACTTTAACTTATGTCTTCTGTAATTCTTTTTGGTTGACCCTCTTATTTCATTGGTCGATCGCCGCTCTGTGGCTGCTGCCCCTTGGCGGTAAGTATGTACTTTGGAGCCATAAAAAAATTCCCTTCAAAAAATATTGAAGGGAACAAGGAATACTACACAAACTTATGGGTGAACTCACAGGTATAGTCCACCCGACCTTTGCGTAGGAGCGCAGGATCCATTCGTTCGGTGGTGTTGCAAGTCATTAACACCGCTAGCTTTTGCTTCATCTGAATGCCATTTTCATCAATGACGCTCTGGTAGAGCGTGCCATCTAACAAACTGAGGATATGCTCGGTTTTGTTATTATCTTGCGCCGATTCCAAAGAGCGGTTTTTGGCTAAGTTATCGGCCTCGTTGATGATCAGACAAATTTTTTCTAGATAAGTGGGTGGCACAAAGTTTTCTACCGCATCATGATCCAGAATAAAAATGGTGTAACCCAATGGCATCATCACTTCTTTGGCAAAAGCTTGTGCCCAGGCAGTTTTACCTGTACCGGGTTTGCCACTGACCAACACCGCAATTTGATTTTGATCGAACACTGCCTGCTGGACTTCGTCGGTAAAAGCCTTGACTTCGGGGGTAAAAGAACTCAGAGAGTACTGGCTATTTACTTGTCCGACCCGGCTTTTATAGCCGCTCAAAATCACCGCCAAATTGTAGGTAGCTTTGCTTACTAACGGAGTTAGGTCATTAGCGTATAGGTTATATTCGCGCTTGCCTCGCTCGTAGGTTTGAATTTGCAGCCAGACATCTTGTTTTTCCCAGTAAGCCGAGACTTGACCAAGTACTTCCAATCTTTCCCAGGTCGTAAATCGATCGGGTGGATAGAAGAAGTATCGATCCCAGTAGTATTGCACAATCAAACTAGGTTTACCTAGAATTTCTAGGCTACGCATAATGGTGATTTCTTCCAACCGGTTGAGCACGTAATCGATCGGGATACTGTCACGGCTGACCATTTGCACCACTGGAGTACTTACCGACAAGGTTTCCTTGTGGCGATGGTCGGGGGCAGCGGGTTCTGGAGTAATAAAATTCCAAAACTCACTAATTTCATAGTGAATATGATCAGAGAACAAGTTAAAAAAGTTGGCGATCGGCGAATACTCCCGTCTGCCAGTAGCATCAGCGATGTCACTCAACAAGTCCAAAGATTTTTTGGCCAGGTTCATCGGGTCGTTCCAGACCACATTCCACAAAAACCCCAGATCTAAATCACGCGAAAGAGGTCGCCAGCCAGAAGCAAGTAATCCTTTGTTTTGGGCGCCGTCTTTGCCCTGCCGATAATTATCTGTCATAGATATGGGGTTGGGTTTTGGTGATTGCTGTCTCTTAAATAATTAGACTGTTGTACCGCTAGCCAAGATTCTCTTCCCAGCTACAGTTATCCGTCCTCTGAACAGGGGTTTACCGTAACGAAGCTGCCTAAATGCTAAACGATTCCCGCTGGAGTCGCAGCGCGATTAATAAGGGGTAATTGGAAGAAAGTCTGTATTTTAGTCAGATGTTCGGCTCGATCGCGCATCATAATAGGCAGTATGCTTTTACCCAACTTTAAAGAATCGAGTAAAAATTATGAACCTGCCAGACCTCATGACCCTTGGACTTCTGTTACTTCCAGGGCTACTGCTATCGGTAATTGTGATGGTGACTTTCGCTGCTGGTGGTTAACCTGCCTATTGGCAGTCAGTCGCCCCAAAAACTTTCATTAAGGATGTCTTCTAGCTCCATCCGCTGTTCCATTTGGCGCAAGAAGTAGCCAGTCATCATCGCCGAACCCAGTAAATGCGCCAAATGCTCTCGATCAGTGGTGATTTGCACGTTAAATCGATCGGCTGGCAACATGCCCAATAGCCCCTGAACGTTGTGCGAAATTACGTCCTTCACTTGGGGGCTAGCAGTTTTGGCCACGTGGGACAATACGTCTGGGGATTGGGTTTGAAGATATTTGAGTAATTGGTTGCTTTGCACTTCATCCGAAGTCTTCGGTTCGAGGAAATCTGAATTAGATGTCATCGGTAACTCCACACAGGGGTTTAATTCTTTTGAGCAGTTTTTTTCAATGCTTTTCTTACTGTAGTCGATCTCAGTGGCCATTAACAAAACTTTTGTTTTTAGTTAACTTTCGATTAGCTCTGCAACGTTTGCGGCTGAGGGTATTGCTGGTTCTGTTGCGAGATTTTCGACTAGTTCCTGGGTAATTTCGGTAGGGGGATTTTCTAGTTCGGGCACTGGGCTTTCAGCTAGCTCTGGTTCAGGCGGTAGCTCTGGTCCTAAGAACTCGGCTTTGGCGTTGCCCATGTAGGGCTGAAGTTCATCGCTTAGTTCATAGGTTTGGCGGAATTTATCGGTTACTTGCACCAAGGACGATCGATTGCCAACCTGGCGCTTTTTGCGGACTAAGCCTAAGTCAACCAGTTCCTGAATGTGCTGATAGGCGCTGCCACCGCGCATTTCGACTAGTTCTGATTGAACGATCGGGCCTTTGAGGGCGATCGCCGCCAATGTTCTTAAGGCTCCGGTGCCAATTTCGGAAGGAATTATTTTATCTCGTAAACTTTTAAAAGATTCTTTAAGTTGCAGAGCATAATGGCCACCGGTAGACTCTACAACTTCCAGAGCGCTATCGCGGTGAGCATAATCGCCCATGAGTTCAATAATGCCATCGGCAACGGTATCGGCGTTACAGCCCAAATATTCGGCGAGATTTTCGAGGCTGAGGGCTTGCCCCTTGAGATACAAGATGGCCTCAATTTCATTAGCCAGTGTTTGCATAGCGGCCTGCGGATAGGTGCACAGTGAATTTGAGGGCAATTTTACCATCGATCTGAGGAGACTCGTTGCGGTACTGTAGAAGCGAAGAGCTTGGATGGGTTGAACCAGATGTCGAATTTATATGTGGGTTGTGCGGTGTGGTCTTTTCCGGGCTGGCAAGGAGATATTTTTCCGGCGGGTACTCGATCGAAGAAGTATCTGAATTTTTACAGTCGCTATTTTCCGGCGGTAGAAGGAAATACCACTTTTTATGCAGTCCCGGAAGAAAAGGTGATCGATCGCTGGATATCGGAGACTCCTGATGGCTTTCGGTTTTGTTTGAAGCTACCGCGCGACTTTACCCACAGCGGCTTGCTGTTGCCCCAGTTGGATAAGTCGATCGATTTCCTAGATTTAGTCAGCAAGCTAAAAGACAAGCTAGCGATGGTGTTTATCCAGTTGCCACCCAAGTACAACCCCGATTACTGGGATGACCTGGCAGATTATTTGACGGGGATGGCCGATATTGGGGTGCCATTAGCGCTGGAAGTCCGTAATCCAGAATGGTTTGAGCGCCAAAACATGGCAGATTTAAATGAGCTGTTAGCGCAGCTAGGTATTGACCTAGTGATTTTGGATACTCAGCCGATTTATCAGACTCCCTCTGACCCAGATTTTCCGTTTATTTGCAAAAAGCCCAATGTGCCGCTGATTACTGAGATCACTGGAAATAAAGTGCTGATTCGCTATGTCTCTCATCCTCGATCGGCGATTAATGAACCATTTATAAGGGCTTGGGCAGAGCGGCTACAGCCGTTGTTGTTAGCAGGTAAGGAGATTTATTTGTTTGTTCATTGCCCGATGGAAGATCTATCTCCCACTAATGCTCGTCTCTTTCAAAAGATTTTGCGTGAGCAGCAAATTGAGGTGCATGATTTGCCTTGGCAGGATGCTGAACCTGAGGCAGTTAGCCAGTTGGCTTTAGATCTCTGACGATAGAATCTGCTGATCATGTCGTTTCAAACTTCTAAATCTTATGCCACAAAATTTAAGTGGCTCTATGAATTCATACTCATGTATTCGATCAATCACAAACTCTGAAATAGCTGGATCAATCTGAGATTCCATGATGTTGCCAACTGGATTGACATAACTACTGTAGAAGAGTGGGGAATTATTTTTTAATCTTAAGATAAATTAGCCCAAAGATTTATTAAGGAGTAGCCAATTTCGATATCTGCTTTACTCAGACTTGCTACGATCGAACAGCATAATTTTAAAACCTGTATATGACTAGCTTCCTTGACCAAACTCCTGACCTCCAAGCCGATGATTATGTGGTGATTGGTTTGGCCACTTGCTTCTACCGCGATGAAAACGGCGTAAAGCAAGTGAAAATTGTCGAGCCAATTCCGGCCTCAGCGATTGAAGCCCTACTCAAAGGCGTACCGACCTCCTATTCACTAGCCGTAGGCACCACGATCGGCGCAGTATTGATCGATGGCCCCCATATTCCAGCCAGTTTCCCTGCCGATGCCGAGATCGCCCAAGAATTTGTCGATCGCACCATTGCTGCCGCTCGCACCTTCAAGCGCACCCCCACTTCCGCAACCCTGATTCCGGTGGGCACCAGCTATGAAGGATTTCAATACTCCACTGAGCGCAAGCGCGTCCTCAATGCTAGCCGCACGGTCACGAAAGATGATAATGTCAAACAGCACTCGCACACCCATGCGCAGCTCTAATTGACAGCTAGAAATTCAATGCCAGAAGCTCCATCAGATCAAGTTTTACAAGAAATTCAAACCCTGCAATTTCACGATATTCCAGCAGCTAGCGCCCGAATGCTGGAGTTTTTGCGGGGTTCAGACTTACCCTTTACAGTTGCTAGCGTGGTTGTGCGACCTTTAGCCGTCTCGCTCAACTCGATTAACGGCTTTATTACTACCGATGCTGGGCAAAAGCTGTTTTTTAAGACCCACATTGAGCCTCAAAGCATTATCAATGAGTATTATAATGCCGAGATCTTAGCAGCAGCCAATTACCCGACGATTCAGCCGCTGTTTGGAGCGACGGAGTATGGCAAGCAATTGTTGATTTACGATTACTTCGATGCTCCTTCTTTATTTGATGTGTTTCGAGAAATTGAGCTGGGCGATCGCCGTGATGGGCCAAAAATCGTTGAAATTCAAGAACAAGCCGATCGACAGTTGGCAGACATCTATTCAAAAACAATGGAACCGCTCAGTGCTGTTGACCACGCCGCAGCCCCAATCCATCAACTCTTTTATCACCGGTTAGTGGGTGGCCGCTATGAGAACTTCTATGTGGGTCAAGATGTGGCTTTACCAGGAGCAACCGTGCCTTTTGCCGAATTATCTCAATGGCGCTGGTGCATTAACGGCGTGGAATACCAAGATTCGCTGCAAGAGATTATAGATAGAGCAATTAGAGTCTTGAATCCGGCTAGCCGCGAAGTGTGGTCGGTCGTCGGTCATGGGGATGCTCACAATGGCAATGTGTTTTTAGATCGAGACAAGCTGATTTATTTTGATCCAGCTTTTGCTGGCCGTCATTCCTTTTTATTGGACTTGACCAAGCCGATGTTCCATAACGTTTTTGCTACTTGGATGTATTTCCCGCAAGCCGTGGCTGATCGATTACAAATTCCCTGGACAGCCCAAAACGGCGTGATCGAAGTAGTCCATGACTTTGTGCCAATCCCTGAGCGCTGGGCAACTCTGCGATCGAAGCTGCATTTTGTTTTAGAACCGGTTTTGGCTCAGTTAGGCGATCGCCGACCTTCTCACTGGCGAGAATATCTGAAGGCAGCGCTGTTCTGTTGCCCCTTTTTGACCATGAACCTGCGAGACTCGGCTAAGTTTCCACCCTCAATTACGCTGCTGGGTTTATCTTTAGCGGTGGAAATGGGGAGTGCTGGGGCGGGAGTCCTTGATCGAGAGTTAGACAGTTTGTTTGGCCAGGACTAGTACTAGTCACTTAGTGATAAATAGCCCATTGTAAACTGCTTCTTAAAATAAATGGTTAATTTCAAAGAAGCCCTTTACAGTGTTAATAGCGGCCAATAGTCTGTAATAAAAAATCATGAGTCAACCAACTCCCTATGAACGGCTTGGCATTGGTATAGATGCTTCTTTTGAAGAAATTCAAGCGGCGAAGAAGCACCTGCAATCATCTAGCGGTGGAGACCAGCGGTCGATCGATGATGCTGAAGCTGCATACGATTCTATTTTGATGGATCGGCTAAAAATGCGTCAGGAAGGCAAAATTAGCGTGCCGGAGGGCATTCGGTTTCCAGAAAAATCGATGCAGACAATGTCTTTGCCCAAGCTCGCACCGCCAAAAGTGGTCAGCGAGAAGCTGGGTAGTTTGGTAGAGATGCCTACTGGTCGCAATTTGGCGATCGGAGCTGGTGTTGCCACAGTGTTAGCGGCTTCTGCGGCTTTACCGGATGCTAATAATGATGGCTTGCCGTTGTTGTTGGCTTTGAGTGCTGGTTACACGCTGTTTACTTTAAAGGTCAAGAGCAACAAATTGGGGCGGGCTTTTGTAATTACTAGTTTGGGATTAGTTGGTTCAATCGTGCTGATTTTGGCGGTAATTAGTGTGGCGGGCTTGTCTGTGGACAACATGCTGGCGGGTAAAGTTTATGCCTTGGGCGCGATTTTTACTCTGTGGCTGGTTGGTAGTTTCTTGAAGTAAAACATTGATATGATGTACCTATTAAAAATCACTTAAATTAGCCATGGTTCTGACACTCGGTTGGGTATCCTTATTTGTTCTCTTCACTTTTTCCATCTCCATGGTGGTTTGGGGTCGGAACGGTTTCTAAGGCGCTTTGGCCTCGGTCGGGCTCGACTGAGGCACTGAGCCTTTCACTGGAGTTAGCTTTTCTAATAAAATTAACGAATCCATTACTTCCTTGACGATCGGAGCTGCTACCGTACCACCAAAAGCCTCACCCTGAGAACCGCTCTGAGGCTCATCCATCGCCGCGAACACCACGTAGCGGTGCTTGCTATTAACTGGTAATACTCCAATAAAGCTGGTGATTTTGGCGTTCTTTTGGTAGCCGCCACCGCTAGAGGCTTTTTGAGCAGTACCTGTTTTTCCCGCAATCTCAAATCCGGCCACTTTGGCATTACCACCGGTACCTTTTTCCACCACCGACTGCATCATTTTCAGTACAGCTTCACTGGTTTCGGGTGAAAAAATTTGGCGAGGGGCTGGTCGCTCCTCTGCATTCCGGCGGATTCCATTACTATCAAATAAGCCTTCCACCACGTAAGGCCGTACTAACTTGCCCCCATTAGCTAAAGCCCCGGTCATAGTCACCAACTGAATTGGAGTCATCGATAAACCCTGACCAAAAGCGGTCGTGGCTGGCTCGATCGGCGATTTTAAAAATTCGTTGCGGTTTTTCAGCGTGCCCTGGGCTTCAAACGGAATATCAATTCCGACTTTATGTCCCAACTCTAGTCGCTCAAGCCAGTTATAGTATACGTCTGGCTTAAGACGGCGCATCATATCTACCATACCCACGTTGCTCGAATACTGTAGTACTTGGGAAGCATCGATCGACCCATGGCCTTTTTTATCGGAGTTGCGAATCGTATGGATCCCCACTGTCACAGCGCCACTATCACTAAACAGGGTTTGGGGCGTAATAGCTTTGTTTTCTAGGGCGATCGCCACATTCAAAGGCTTAAAAGTCGAACCTGGCTCATACAGATCGGCTACTGCCCAGTTTCTAAAAATCGTGGGCTGGTAACTGGGATCATTATATTTATTGGGATTAAAAGTCGGCTCCACCACCATTGCCCGAATGGCTCCACTATCGGCATCCATCACAATTACCGTACCGCGCTTGCCTTTCCACTTAGCACGTTGAGCGCGGAGGGCTTTTCGCGCAACCCGTTGAAGACGCATATCTAGGGTAAGTTTTAACTTTAAATCATCATTGCGCAAAAAGTCTTCGGTTACATAGTCTGGCAAAATGCCCCCATTAGCCGATCGACTGAAGTGAAACTCCCGCACTTCGCGCTTTAGCAACTGCTGTTGACTGCGCTCTACTCCAGCTTGGGCATTGTAACTCAAGTCTACATAGCCCAACACCTCTGCTGCCATATCTTCTTGGGGATAAATTCGGCGGTAGTCTTGCATCGACTGCTGAATTTCTAGCCCATCATTTTTTAAGGCCACAACTCGATCGCGTACTTCTTGGCTGAGGCGAGTGCCCAATAAAATACCACTAGCCTGCTTTTCAAACTTGGTCAACAGCACTGTGGGGCTAACTTGCAAAATTGGTGCCAAAGCCTCGGCCGTATCTGCTTTACCGATCACAGTTTTGTCTTGTTTAAACAGTCGAGGATGGGCATAAATTGTATAGCTGGGCTGGTCAGCCGCCATCACATCGCCATAGCGATCGACAATTGGTCGCCGGGGCACGAAGGGACGCTGGGAGGTTTGCTGACGACTTTGAGCCATTCTTTGTAAGTTTGGCCCCTCCACAATTTGGATGGTAAACAGCTTGATGGTAAGACCCAAAGCGGCAAATACTAACAGACCCCACACTAACAATAGGCGGTTGGTCAAAGCTTGGGCGCTGCTTGCCCGTTGTCTTTTACTGCCGCTGGAATTTTTGCCCGAAGATCGGCTGGTCATGATTCTTTCCTTAGTAGCCTACCGTGGTGGAAATTTCTGGAGGAGTGAAACTATTTACTGGTTTGCGTTTAGCTGATTTGTCACCAGGTACACCAACATCGTTAATGGGCACAAACACTGCTCTGCCCGGTGATGGATCGATTGTGCCGCTGTTGTCTTTTTCGGCTAGCTCGGCGGCCTGGTTCCGCAGGCGAGCATTGATAATAGCCTGCTGACTTTCTTGGTTGCGTAGCTTTTGCAACTGTCGGTGATGGCTTTGCCACTGGTCTTGGGTGTGTACCATGTAACCATATGCTACAAAAGACATCATGGCCATTCCCAGGAATAGATAGCGGGCACCAGACTCTAGTCGATCGATCAAGCCCACCCACCGCAATAGATCTAAAGCTTGGTGAGGCTTTTTGGTTGGTGTTTGAGATGCTGCTGCGGACTGGTCTGTATCCAAGGTGTCCATAGATGTACTGGGGTGAGGTCAAATGCTTTTGACTTAGATCATAGCAGCAAAGCTATTTAACATGATTCAGCTTAAACAGCAGGAGCCTCACACCTACCCGCTTCGGGAGGTGTTGAGAGGAATGCGCGCGAGTTGAGGATTCCAGCACCTACAAGATACAGAAG
>JAYUSV010000353.1:0-4644 GCA_043755495.1 Synechococcales cyanobacterium | reverse complement strand
GAGAAGAGAGGATTCGAACCTCCGTTAGGTGTGACCCTAAAGCTGATTTCGAGTCAGCCGCATTCAACCACTCTGCCACTTCTCCAAAAGCGCAGAAGCACATCATAGCAAATTTTGGCTAATTTACCCAGTGTGGTGATCCTAATGCAACAATTCTGGTCTTGGTCTCGTCAAGACCCTGAGTGTGACTGTAAAATAGAGCTGCGTGGTGCTTAGATTTGATCAAAATCTAAGCAAGCTGGTTAAATTTGCCTGCTGGTAAACGAGTGTAAATAATTTGAGAACGAGCCACACCAACATAGGCTTAGAGGTAATTTGAATGATAGATCCCCAGAAACAACCGCCCCAGGACACAGAGCGCACCTCTGCGCCACCCAAACGCCACAATTACTGGTCTTTACTGCTGTTAAGTGCCATTGCAAGTTCTTCGATCGGCTATTTGGCTGCACAACGGGGCGGCTCGATTCCTAATGCTATTAATCCAGCAGTGGCTAGTCCACCATCACCGGCAGCGCCAATAGTCGCCAGTAATGCCGCCGCTGCTGCCAGCACTTTTATCACTGATGTGGTTGATAAAGTAGGCCCAGCAGTGGTTAGGATCAATACTTCTCGTACTGCCCGCACCGCAGCTCGACAGCCTCAGGGGCTAGATCCTTTTCGGAGATTTTTCGGTGAACTACCAGAAGGTTTTTCGCCAGAAGATGCGCCACAGGGTGGCAGAAGACAAGTAGAACAAGGCACTGGTTCTGGATTTATTATTAATGGTAATGGCCAAATACTTACCAATGCCCATGTGGTGCAAGGTGCTGACAAAGTGACCGTTACGCTCAAAGATGGTCGAATTCTGCAAGGCAAAGTAATGGGTTTGGATACAGTTACTGATGTGGCTGTAGTGAAAGTCGAAGGTGACAACTTGCCATCAGTTGCTCTGGGTGATTCCGAAAAAATTAAAGCCGGGGAATGGGCGATCGCCATCGGCAACCCGTTAGGGCTAGACAACACTGTAACTGCCGGAATTATTAGTGCCACCGGTCGATCGAGCAGTCAAGTAGGTGATGGATCGAAACGGGTCAATTATATTCAAACCGATGCGGCGATTAATCCTGGTAACTCTGGTGGACCACTGCTCAATGCCAGTGGCCAAGTAATTGGCATGAATACAGCCATCCTGAGAAATGCTCAAGGCTTGGGCTTTGCGATTCCCATCAACCAAGTGCAAAAAATCTCTGGGCAGTTGGTTGCTAAAGGTAAAGTAGATCATCCCTTCCTGGGTGTACAGATGGTTTCCCTCACAGCCAATATCCGCAAGCAGTTCAACGAAGAATCAAATGCTAGCTTCAATATTGATGTAGATAAGGGTGCTTTGATTGGCAGAGTAATCCCCAATTCGCCAGCAGCCCAGGGTGGAGTCAGAGACAATGACATTATTGTTTCGGTGAATGGTCGGGCTGTGGCTAGTGCTGCTGAGGTGCAAAATGAGGTGGAAAAATCTCAAATCGGATCAGAAATGCTGCTTGGCATCCGCCGAGCTGGCGAAGAGGTACAACTGAAAGTTCGTCCTACAGCTTTTAATTTGAAGTCTGCTGAGTAGTACATCGCACCAAAGTTCTCCTACTTATCTAAGTTGGGGAACTCTGGCACTGATACACTAAGGGCAAAGAATTTTCTGCATTTACCATTTATGACGCCAAGCAAAAGTCCTGCCGCAGCCAAAGGTTTCAATGCGCTGCTGCGAAATCGATCTTTCATGTGGTTGTGGATGGGGCAAATTTTGTCACAAGTGGCCGACAAAATTTTGATGGTACTGGCCATTTCGCTGTTGCCAACCTATTTAATCCCTATAGAATTAGCGGGTTCTTCTGGCTCGGCTATTTGGATTGCGAATACTTTGCCCGCAATCTTTTTTGGGGCAGCAGCGGGTATTTTGGCCGATCGATATCTCAAGAAGCAGGTAATGGTTTATTCCAATTTACTGCGAGCGGCCTTGGTGCCCTTAATTGTTTTTCTGCCCAAGCAGTTTGTGCTGCTGTTATTGGTGATTTTTGCCATCTCTACGGTGACGCAGTTTTTTACGCCTGCGGAACAGTCTGTTTTGCCTGTGGTGGTAGAACCAGAGAACCTATTGACGGCTAACGCTTTATTTACCGTGACTCAATTGGGTTCAGTAACAGTGGGGTTTGCGATCGGTGAGCCATTGCTGCATCAGATTGGCACCAACTTTAACGAAATTGGTAAAGCATTATTTTTGGGTGGTTGTTACCTACTGGCAGCACTCTGTTGTCAACTGATGCAGTCAGCAGAAGTGCAGGCCGAAGGAGCGCACAATCGCAGCATTAACCCTATCCCTGAACTCCAGGCTGGTTTAAAATATCTGCAAAGCAACCGCCCGGTGCTGAATGCCATTATTCAAATTGTGATCTTGTACTCCACAATTGCCGCTCTGCAAGTCCTGTCGATTAATTTGGGCAAAGAAATTGGCTTCAAACCAGAGCAGTTTGGCTTTTTAGTCTCAGCAACTGGGGTGGGCTTGGTGATTGGGGCTGCGTTACTAGGTCAATGGGGTAGTCGTCTGCACAGTCGCCCTTTACCTTTGATTGGCTTTTCGATTATTCCTTTTGTGTTGGTGGGGTATATGTTGTTCAAGATTCGCTGGGCTTCTTTGTTGATTAGTGTAATATTGGGCTTTGGCTCTGCTCTGGTGGCAGTGCCAATGCAGACTCTAATTCAAGAAAAAACTCCAGAATCGATGCGGGGCAAAGTATTTGGCTTTGAAAACAACGTGGTAAATATTGCCCTGAGCTTGCCCTTAGCCCTGGCTGGGATTTGCGCTGATAAATATGGATTGAATGCGGTGTTGATTGCCATGATTGTGGCTTTATCGTTGACCACTTTTTGGGTCTGGAGAAAAGATCGCAATATCTCGCCCCACTTACCCTAATAATATGTATGAAGTATCACCACACTATGCATGCTGCAAATGTCCGAAAAAGTATTAAAATAGTCTGCTAATTATCGCCACTCTACCGACTCAGCCCACCCTAAGAGGATCATCCGTGGTTTCCCAAATATCTATTAGTACAACCACCCCCGTTGCTGCCAAAATCCCTGTGCCTAACCATCGTCATACCGGCGCTTACGCCTTACTAGACAGCCTTCGCCGCCATGGCGTAGAGCATATTTTTGGTTATCCCGGCGGGGCTATTTTGCCGATTTATGACGAAATCGAAAGAGCAGAAGATGCTGGTTGGCTGACCCATATTTTGGTAAGACACGAACAGGGTGCTGCTCATGCGGCTGATGGCTACGCTCGATCGACCGGCAAAGTCGGAGTTTGTTTTGCCACCTCTGGCCCCGGTGCCACCAACTTAGTCACCGGCATCGCCACCGCCCAAATGGATTCGATTCCCTTGGTGGTTGTAACTGGTCAGGTGCCCCGCAGCATGATTGGCACCGATGGCTTCCAAGAAACCGATATTTATGGCATTACGCTGCCGATCGTCAAACATTCTTACGTAGTCCGTGACCCCAAAGATATGGCGCGGGTGGTTGCTGAGGCATTTCATATCGCCAGCACCGGTCGCCCTGGCCCTGTATTGATCGATATTCCTAAAGACGTGGGCAGTGAAGAATTTGAGTATTTTCCAGTAGAACCCGAAAGCATTAAGCTAGCTGGCTATCGCCCCACTGTGCGCGGTAACTCTCGCCAGATAAATCCTGCGGTGGAGCTGATTGCTAGCAGCAAGCAGCCATTGCTGTATGTGGGCGGTGGAGCGATCACTTCTGGTGCCCATGAAGAAATCAAGCGACTGGCAGAAATTTTTCAGATGCCGGTCACAACTACTTTGATGGGTAAAGGCTCATTTGATGAAAACCATCCTCTATCGGTAGGGATGTTGGGAATGCATGGTACGGCTTATGCCAACTGGGCAGTCACAGACTGTGATTTGCTGATTGCTGTCGGTGCTCGGTTTGACGATCGAGTAATGGGTAAGCAAGATCGCTTTGCACCTTATGCCAAGGTGATTCATATTGATATTGACCCGGCAGAAGTTGGTAAAAACCGGACTCCCGATGTGCCGATCGTGGGGGATGTGAAGCAGGTATTGACGGGTATTTTAGAGCGGGTCAAAGAACTCAAATTAGAAGATCGACCCACCAAGACCGATCACTGGCTAGAAATGATCAATGCTTGGCGATCAGATAACCCGCTTGTGGCTCCCAGCTATCCAGATTCGCTATCACCTCAAGAAGCCATTTTACAATGTCGTAAGCAGGCTCCAGATGCCTACTACACCACCGATGTGGGTCAGCACCAAATGTGGGCGGCGCAGTTTTTAAATAATCGTCCACGTCACTGGTTGTCTAGCGCTGGTTTGGGCACCATGGGCTTTGGAGTACCCGCTGCGATTGGGGTACAAGTCGCTCTACCTAACGAGCAGGTGATCTGCATTAGCGGTGATGCCAGTTTCCAGATGAATTTGCAGGAGCTGGGCACAATTATGGAATACCAGCTCCCAGTGAAGATTGTGATCATCAACAATGGTTGGCAGGGCATGGTGCGCCAGTGGCAAAAGACTTTCTATAAGGAAAACTACTCTTCTTCAGAGATGGCTCCTTCGATGCCCGATTTGATGCTATTAGCAC
>JAYUSV010000352.1:0-4648 GCA_043755495.1 Synechococcales cyanobacterium | reverse complement strand
TGAAGCAACTCCTGTAGCTTTGACTGCTCCTTCCATCAACGGTTAATCTTTAACCTCTGGTAAACAAAAAGCCCTTCTGGAAAGAGGGGCTTTTTGCTATGGATTTTTTGATAAGTTTGTGAATTATTACGATCTCACCTCAGCCTCATCCAGGGTTCCTCTCCACTTAAACTCGATCCTTTCTTCTGCCTGGATAAATTCGATGTTGAATAAGTCAAACACTACCTCTCTTCCCAGTAACAAGGGAGCATCGATAATTTCTGTTTGTAGCCAAGCCACTGGAACCTTGAAGCTATGACCATCGATCGAGAGATCTAATTCCCGAGTAACATACTGTACTTCGCCCCCAACACCTGTACCATCCGACAAAATTTCCCGATCAGCTACCCGAAATCCCAATCGATCGCCAACTTCCCGACTGATCAAACTTAACTCTGCACCAGAATCTACCAACATTAAGGCATCATGACTAATAGAGCCATTTCCCAAGGTGACTAAATACTCTGGTTCCCATGCGTGTCTAGCCATTCCATAAAACTTAAACCAAAAAAATTGAAATTCAGATGTGTGGGCAGGAATCCACTTCACAACATAGGGTTCACCCTCTGCTGTAGCTAAAGCTTCCACTAAATCCCAATCACTTCCAGCTGCTAAAAGCCGAGTAGCACTGTAAGCAACAAATTGACGACGGTATTTTTCTCTCAACATCTGACGATGTTGATGTCCCCAGTGGATAATTGCCTTTATTTGCTCTGGAGTAGGTCTCATAAAAATCAAGTTTTTTCTATAATGGCATATTAGTTTATAGAGCGACAGTCAAAGGATTCTGTAAAGAATTCCATAAAAAATAGTAAAAACTAACTCTACTAACGAAACCTTTACAGCGATCGATCATACTCAGCCACAATCTCCGGCAAATAATCATAACCATCCACCCCAATCACTGGTATGAGCTGACTGCGCACAGCACCCAAGGCTGTCTCCAGATCTTGGCCACCGCAGAGAATTCGTAACAAGCCCGCCGACTTGCGCCATTCTCGTGCCTCAATCTGGTGCAATTGATACATCCCCAAAGCCGCATAGACTATCGCAGTCGAATCTTTAGCTCCATAGTGAGCCTCCGCCAAATAGACCATATTCATCCCTTGCAGATACAAATCCCCGATCGACTGCGCCGTTTTAATTCCCTGAGTCAAATACTCCACCGCCTGTGGCCACTGCTGCATCGCCAAATAAGCCCTCCCCAAACTATGAGCGCACAGTGCCAAACTTTGCAAATCGGCTAAAGACTTAGCCAAAGCCATGCCCCGCTCCAAATAACCAATGTTTTGCTCATAGACCTCCGGCTCCATCTCATCCCGACTTTGAGCAGCCAAAACCTCCCCAAAACCATAGTTAGTCAAAGCATTGGCTTCCCCTTGCCGATCACCATTTTGCCGAGCCAACACCAGCGCTCGCTGACTGTAGCTGATCGACTTTTCATAATCCTGCTGTTGTAAATAAATGCGACTGAGATGGTTTAGATTGGCAATTTCACAGGGCCGATCTGCAGCAGCATTAGCAATTTCCAGTGCTTCGGTATATAGCTCGATCGCCCGCTGGGTATTTCCCAAAACTCCTTGAGAATAGCCTAAGACCGTAATAATTCGACCTTTTTCTTGAGTGCCAGTAACCTGCTTCAAAGGCTGATCAAAATAGGTCAAAGTTTTATGAAAACTCTCACCATTGAGAGTGGCAAAAATCCCGCCATACAATGGAAAATCTGATCGCTGGGTGGCAGCCCGCAGAATTTGTAGGGTAATTTGAAAACAGGCTTGGCTCAGAGTCGGATAATTATGTACCTTATTGGCTAAGTCACACCACAGACTAGCAAAGGTCAACAAAGTACTAAAAGACATCCGTTTGCCCCAGCTCAGATCGTAGGGCTGTTGGTCAAACCAGCGTACCAACCCTATTTGGATTCCCTGAAGGACAATCACTAACTCTACCCAAGTTTCGGTCTGAGGATTGAGTGCAAAAGCATCGGGGATAGGCTCTTGACGGGCGATCGAACTCAATAACAGCGCAATTACCGGACTGTTCGATCGATCAGCCCAAGTCATCCAGGGGCTCTGACTAGATTCTTCCACAAAGCCAGTTTGTTGACCAGAGCCGTACAACCAACTCAATAAATGAGGTTCTAGGCTGATCAGTACGGCTAAGCCTTTTTTGAGACCGGTGGCCACAGCCGTAAGTTGTTTAGGGTTGGACACAGTCTCGGGCTGTTGACGTTGTAGATCTTTGATGACTTGCTGTAATTGTTCGGCATTTAATGGCTTGGGTTGATTTCGATCGATCGCTTGAAACAATACTCCCAATCGATCGGCTGGCGCTGTTTGCATGAGGTTGCTGATCAAGCGATTCACTGCTTCACTAGCTTGCCGTTCTTGTTGCCATTCCACCAAAACTTTGCCGATCATTTCTAGCGATCGAACTTTATGACCCAATTTGGCTTGTTTTACTTCACTGGTTTCAATGGCAATTTGTGCTTGAGCAGCGGTGATTTGCTCTTGTAGACAGCCTTCTAAGACTTCACTACTTCCGGGCAATACCCGCTCCGAGAGGATTCGTTGAATATATCCCTTAGAGACAACCTGTTTACCACCCAAAATACTAGCTAAAAGTTCGTCAATGATGGTTGTGTATCTTTCGCGTAGAGAAGCTGGCTCAGTCATTTTAACTCCGTACAAGGCTTATGGGTCAACTATGGCAATTTAGCCTACTTTAGGAATTCCTCTGGTACTCAGCACATCACTGATTGATGCTGCATAACTAGGTATTCCAAAAGTTCGTGGATTGACGATCGGGTCATGTTTGAAGTGGCGATTTTGCAAACAGAAATAATCCCAGGGAGCCATTTCAATTTTAAAGAGTTTAATGATGATATTGATTATGCTGATCGAAACAGGCATTTGGAAAATCACTGGTTTGCCGACATAGCCACAAATTTCTTGGATGCCTTTATCTACATGAACTAGCTCATTACCCATCACCACCTTTCGATCGTACTTGGCCGATTCTTCGGGATGATCAATTAAATAGCGCACTACTTCAGCAATATCTTTGCCATGGATAAAGTGGAAGCTCCCATCAGCCTTAATCCAACGCAGCAGCCCGGCATACTTCAGCACTTGGGGTAAATCTGCTGATAGATAAGAATAGGGCTTAATTTCGTCGCCGCCCAATACCAACGTGGGGAAGACAGTGGTGATCCGATCGGCTACGGCTACTTCATGCAGCGTTGAAAAACAGCGGTGCTTAGATTGAATGTATTCGGTGCCAATGCTGCCTGCCTCTGGCAACAACTCATTTTGGCTATTCAAAATGCTTTCGGTGGCAAAATAGATCACCTGCTGGCAAACCTGTGGATCTAGTAAGTTTAGCAATTCATGGGTTTTGGTATAGTTCACCGCCAAGGCACTAGAGCCGCCCCAACCCGCCGCTGTCAACACCGGCACATCAATAGTTTTTAGCAAATCTGCCAATTCGCCAATTTCGTTCATGTCACCCTTCACCACATTAATCCCTGGCCGCACGCTGGTATCTACCTTCAGCTTGGCTGGATCTCGAACGAGTAAAAATAGCTCGTGGTCGGTGTTATTGATCAGGGTTTCACTGACGTAATGCCCTACACAACCGCTTGCCCCAGTGACGAAAATCCGCATAAATTCCAAAATCAACAGCTTCAACATTGTACGATCTGCCAGGAGCTTAGGCATAAATTCGTTCTCACAAGATTATGACGGGCAGCACAACCGCCCATACATGTATAATAAATTATTGTAATAGTATCTGTAGTTACCCATCAAAATCTCATGAAGCCAGAGCCAAACTATTGGTACATTGGTCAATGCCCATTAAATGGCCAAGAGCTACGGTTGCCGCGTACCAAACAGATCGAACACCTTGCCCAACAATGGATGACCGAGATGGCAACAGATATCCGGTTTCCACCAGAAGGGAAAATGTATGGCTTGTTGTTAGCCACATCTGCAACCGGCAAAATCCACACGCTCAAAGCTTTTTCGGGACTATGGCAAGGCCAAGCTACCGTAGGGGGCTGGGTGCCACCATTGCCCGGTCGAGAAGCTTTGGGAATAGCTGAGATTAAGACGATTCAGCAATTAACTGCGCTGCGCGACCAGATTTCGATCGCCCAAAACTCCTCGATTCACCAAAAATACGCTACATTACTCACTGAATCTCAGCAGCAGCGCGATCGACTAAATACCGAACTTCAATCACGTCGCAGTCATCGTCAACAACAGCGTGATCAGTCCGCTCATCTACCTGATGCTGAAATAGTCTTAGCAGCAATCGAACAAGCTAGCAAAGCGGATAGTCGCTGTAAACGCGAACTCAAAGAGCATTGGCAGGCTCGTCTGCAACCGTTGAAGTTAGAAGTCGATCGATTAAACAATGCTATTCGCGATCTCAAACAACGGCGACAATCTCTTTCTCAAACCCTGCAAACCCAGCTTCACCAAACCACTATAATTACTAACTTTGCCGGAGAAACCAAGTCATTACAAACCCTGCGCCCCATTGGTCTACCTACCGGCAGCGGTGAATGCTGTGCTCCCAAGCTTTTACACTATGCGGCTAGCCA
>JAYUSV010000351.1:0-4655 GCA_043755495.1 Synechococcales cyanobacterium | reverse complement strand
ATTCTCCTCACTGGTGCCACCGCCCTCAAAGCCCTCACCGGCCACAAAGGAGCCATCAGCAAAGTGCGCGGTGAATGGATTGAATGGGAAGGTCGTCTCTGTATGCCCATTTTTCACCCAGCCTACTTATTAAGAAATTCTTCCAAAGAAGAAGGCGCACCCAAATGGCTGATGTGGCAAGACATTCAAAAAGTGAAAGCCAAACTAGCTGAATTCGCTTAATACTCCGGCTTTCCTCTCTCGATTTGAACCATTACTCGGCTGAAGAAATCGAGTCATGGGAAATTGTCCTAAAATCGCCATAATTACCTACTCCTAAAAGTTTGGGGTACAGATTACTTTGCAAAAAGAAATAGCTTTACTTTAAAGTCTGAGAAACAACCAGCCCCGCAGTAATCGCCCCGGTAGCTATCATAGATCCCCACATGAAAATTTTCGCCAACTTCCCCCAATTTTTCCATTTTCCTAAAACTCCATAAATCAGTAAAATAATACAAGCCAGAAAATTACTAACAATCCCAACTATCACCGTATTGTCAATATTTTCTCCTCTGCCAAGGTCTAAGTAACCCAAAACATATCCTATCACCAATGAAAAATAAGCTGCTCCAAGTAGTCGGATAAATATGATTAATTCCTTCGGATCTGGGAAGCCTATAATGGTGAAAAATGATGGCCGAAGAATAAGAAGAGGTAAACTCCAGGCAACAAGGGTTATAAGGATTTTAATTTGTAGAACTAGCTTAAGCATCTGTGAATTTTATCTCAAAGAATTCACTAAATAATAAGGGAATAAAGGAGCCCTAATATATCCCAAACTGTTGAGAATCTGGTTTTACTAACAAGGTGAGGGCAGATAACAACATGTCATGGCTAAAACTCAATTACGGCGTATCCTTTATCGTCATCTGGTTCGGGAGCGAGAGGCGGGAGTCCTGCGCTTAATCTCTGTTCGATCTCATTCAGTGCAGTTTTATCGAAGCCCGCCACTACCATTGGATCGTAGTCTTCAACCTCATCGGTGAGATCCAGCACATTGACAAATTGTCGGAGGAACTGACGGGGAACTACACCCACATCACCTTTGAAACCTTGGGTGGTTTTTGCTACTAATCGATCGATAAAGTCTACGGTAACTTTGTTCATCAGACGGTGGCGATCAACTGCGGGAAATATTTCCCTTAACTTGAGGGCTACTTCCTTCAGGCGATTGGCATCGAAGGGTTTGAGTTCTAGTTGGGGCTGACGAGCGCTGACAAATCCGCCTTCATCTTGGAATTTAATCCGCTCGTAGAGTGGCTGGAGTCCGGCAACACCGCGCCGGGTGTCGAAGAATTCCGAAGTTCCGGTAAATAACCAGAGCAACCCGCGAAAGCGATCTGCTGCATCGCAAATCTGTCGGATACCGTTGAGGGATTTACCACGCACATCTTGGCGCATTCTTAAAATAGTCTCAGCTTCATCGATCGCGATGACCAGTCCTTTATAACCCGCTGCCTTGGTGATTTCCAGAATACCCTGGAGGTAATCTAGGGCTTCGCGACTGCCAATGTCGCCCTTAATGCCTGCCACCTTCTTGGCACTGGCAGATACATTTTCACTACCAGATAGCCAAGCTATTAATGCACTGGCTTCGGCGACTTCACCTTTTTGTTTGAGTTGAAAAATCGTGCGGAGGACTCGTGCCATATCTTCTGGAGCTTTTCCGGCAGTGAGAGAAGCTAATTCCTCTTCCATTCGCTGTTGGACTTGGGCATCGAAGTCTTCACTGTCTTCGTCAGCACCGCCAGCAATGAGCGCATCTTCGACTTTGGAAATCCACCGATCGATGATGTCGCTCAGGGCACCTCTGGGACAAGAATTGGTACCTAATTCTTGCACCACTTTACGATACACATCGTCAAATTTATAAAAATGCAGGTCGTTATCTGAGACTACGACAAAGCTAGTGGCAAACCCTTGCGCCTGCGCTTCTAAGACAGCCAAACGAGACATGAATGTTTTACCACAGCCATAACCACCCCTGAGAAACTTGAATACTCCTTCCCCACTAGACGCGAGACTAAGTTGACGACGTATTTCGGTCTGCTGCTTACCGATCCCTACTGCAAAGGCTTCTAGCCCCCGTTCGGGGACGGTGCCCGAGCGGAGTCGCTCTAAAATATGCTCTGTGTCTTTTTCGCTAATTGCCATATCGGATCGAGGTTAGGTTTGTTTGACGTAGCGTTTACCACCACTGGTAGCTTCAATCCTGACTGAGAACGGTACTTTTTGGAGATGTTCCTCAAAGGCGACAGCGAAGCGGCGAACTTGACGCGGATTGCCTAAAAATACAGCAAGTTCGGATTCCAAGATCGAGCCATGCTGCTGGAGGTGGAGAAAAACTCGACCCACATTTGGGTCAGCAAAGCCATCTTGCCAATCGCCACTAGTCTGGACTGCAATGGGCGTATCTTTCGTCCGGCGCAGGGTGCCAGCGACTTTAAAGTACGACTCTAGAGTTGCAGGTTCTACATCTTCGGAAGCATCGGGATGGTAAACCTCGATTCTGACTCGTTCGTCTTGGCCTCCGGCGAGGTCGAAGACCACCTCTACCCATTCTGCATCCAATTGGACGGGGATCTGCTGATTTTGAATCACAACATTGGGTACATCTTTAATATTCACTTGGATATCGTGACGATCTGGTACCCTCAGAGCTAAGGCGATCGTTTTAGCTCCGGTAAAACTGAGCACGCCTTGGGCGACAGGTAATGGTTTGACTCGAACTTTCAACCGACTAAATCCGGCAATATCTGGTTGCGCTTGGACTTCTACCGCGTATTTGACGTTTTTGAAACTGGTGGCATTGCGATTATGCGACACGCTCAACACCGGAATCACCCGCTCTTGGAGGCTATTACCACCGTGAACGAAGGTTGCGCCAGGATTCCCCGTGGCAAATACCGCCGTATCTTTACGAAAGAGTAAATATCCGGTCTGACCTTCATAATTAAGTGCGCTGAGAGAAACTGTGACGGTTTCTGCCTCGGCTCGCGGGTGGTCGTCTAGAATGTAACGCCGTTGCGGAGTGCGGATCGTACCCCAGGTTGCCTGTTTAGTGGTCTGGTCTTGGAGCAGAAAACCATGATCGGCGGTAAAGACAAATTCATTGATACCAATGCTTTTGAGTCGATTCCATGCCGATTTTAACTGCTTAAGGCACTCTTCAAAGGCAATTAAACCCAGATTGGCTTCCCCCGCATCGTCGATTTCTTGACTGTGAACGACAATTAAATCTGCATTCGCACATCCTTTTTTCAAACTGTCGGTCGATCGATCACTGACTTCGCTCAATTTAAACTGTCGCACTCGCCGCCGACCGGAATTAACATTATCCACACTGCGATCGCCCATCGCCCGCACCCGCTCTTCGGGTTT
The DNA here is from genome assembly GCA_043755495.1 of Synechococcales cyanobacterium. Classification (GTDB taxonomy): domain Bacteria; phylum Cyanobacteriota; class Cyanobacteriia; order Cyanobacteriales; family Chamaesiphonaceae; genus JAAFHZ01. The sequence goes on along the minus strand of JAYUSV010000351.1, from coordinate 1,235 downwards.
GCGGACGGTATATTCGCCCGTCTTGAAGCCCTTGAACCCCCGATCGCTTCCGAGGGTGAGTCTTCCGGCTTTACTGAGAGGGGCGAGGACGTTCATGCCTACTGCGGTAATGGTGGGTAACTCGGCATAACGCGCTTTGAGGGTAACGTTTGTTCCTGCGCCTTTAAAAGCAGCGATCAGTTCAGTTGCCATCTCATAGCGAAAGGCATCGATGATGAAATAGGCGGTCTTGGCATCGGTTTGGGTAAGCGGATGCACCACTTGCTCGTAGAGCGATCGCTGTTGCAGAGATTCTACTGGCAAAAATCCTTCACTTTCACAGATGTGGGCGAAGCTGTGGGCAAGGGCATCTGCCCATTCCCGATAACGGCTGCGGAGTTGATCAGAAATTTCTAAGAGCGAACCAAAATGTGGCATGGTCGAGCTTAAAAGTTTGGCGCGTTGCTGCTCGAATTTGCGGTGGGCGAGATCGACTGTACACCCCGTTTGGGTGTAACCATCTAAGGCACTGCTGAGATCGGTTCGATCTTGAAGTGGTTGCGGGTGGCGAATCAATGCCAGACCGAGGGTAGCGGCATCCCGAATTAATGACCACTCGATCCGCCGAGTGCGATCGCGAGCAAGCCAGAAGGAGTGCTGCTCTAACCGAACTTGTGCCCACTCCAAAGCTTTTTCCCAGGCTTCCTGTTGGAGAGCCTGCAATGCTCCGCCTAAGATGGCGTTTTCTTCGCTGAGGAAGGTATCGATTTTACCCAGATCTTCCGGTCGGAGATCTTTTAGCTCTGGCTCTAGATGTCCTTCTACTTGTCTGGCGATCGTTTCATAGGCTTGGGGATGGCTTTCGCGCAGATGACCGAGCAACTGATCGCAGGTTTGTTTTAGCGGTGTGGAGAGTTGTTTGAGCAGTTTCAGAGCTTCCAGCAGCGGCGATCGAGCAAGATCGTGGACATATTCGACACACATCAGCCATGCCACAAAGGTTTCACCCAGATCGCTGAAGGAGAGGGCTGTGGATTGGCGATAAAAGTTTTGGAATGCTGCATCCATTCCGGTCTTGCGGTAGAGATAGTCGGAAAGAATGTTTAGACTCTGGGCATCGCTGAAGTTGAGCTTAAAGTTAGAATCTGCGTTGATCGTCATTAGTGACAAGTTAAGAAAATCAAGCATTTGTCAAGAGAGCATGAAAAATATGTGAAGCTCTTACCAAGAAAGAGTTTGAGGTTATACATTTATGG
>JAYUSV010000350.1:0-4675 GCA_043755495.1 Synechococcales cyanobacterium | reverse complement strand
CCAAAGCTGGTTGCCCTGACGCAGCAAAGAATCTACCCGTTCTTGAGCCGCCGTTGCCAAGTCTTGCTTACCCGCCGCCTCAGCTTTACCAACTCGCTCATGCCAGTTTTTAATTTCTTGGGCAGTTGTCAAAACCTCAGACTGAATCTGCTTTTCCTGCTGCCGCAAATCCAGCAACAGATTCATCGTATCCGACTCCTGTTGCTGTAACTGCTCTTCCATCACCTGAATTTGCAGGTGTGGATTCTTACTCATGAAGTCATCTAGCTGGGTTTCTAGAAACCGCTTCATGTCATCAAATAGTCCCATGTTATCTGCCTGTTAAAAACTCTGACCTACTTTTAAGCTGCGGATCTCACCGTTATCGCGCTTGATAATTACCTCATTATCTACCGGATTGATCACCGTAGTTAGTGACCAGCCAGTATTCCCAATTTTCTCACCGCCTTTGAGTTGTTGCAACTTGCCACCGATTGAGAATTCTGCCATCAAGGGGCTACCCTGAATCACTTTAGCCAAACTAGTAGTACCGGCTGCTGCGATAGGAGCACTGGGCAGAGCGGCAGTCTGAGATGGTGGATTCGGGATAGCAACTTGACCATTAGGGGCCGCTTTACTATCTACTTTGCCCACGGCGCGTTGGAGATAGTCAGAGAACTGCACATCACCATTGGCTGCCGAATTCAACGTAGGCATCTGCACATTAGGCAGAGTCAGCTTACCCTGACGAGCTAGCACCCATAAGCCACCACCAACAGCGATCGATAGCAAGCCCAAACCAAAGATCACCGGTCGCCAAATATTCTTCTGCGGAGTTGGCGGTAAGGTGACATCGGTAGGAGCCGGAGTGGGATCTTCACCATGAACCCGGATATCTGGGGGTAATTGCGGATAAGTGGGAGTGGGCTTAGCGCTTTGAGTTGCCATCTTACTAGCGGGCAAAGCAGTTTGCCGCTCTGGAGTATCCCCACTGAGCAGTCCTTCAATATCTGCAAACAGCTCATCCATCACCCGATCGGCGTGGTTGCTCACAACTTTAGAAATACTTTTGGGGCTGTCGGTAGAGTCTACGGAGTTAGAAGACATAACAAATTAATTCCTTGCAGATACATCCTGGCGATCTTCTACAAATGTTAGCTGAGATTCGATCGATCCGGTCAATCTATTTAAAGAAATTGCCGATCAAGTAGCGTTGCTGTCAGTAAATCGATCTTCCGCAACAGCCAAAAATCAGCTTAGGGCAACAGCTTATCCAATTTGCCTAAAACCAAAAACTTTACCAAATATCCCAAACTGATCACGCCACCCAATGCCCCCAAACCAAAACAGAGATAAGACCAGCCTACGGCGATCACTGGCCAAAATACCACCCCAGACCCAATCAATCCGGCTCCTACCAAGGCTGCCAAAAAACTTTTAGCTGCGGTGATCCGTCGTTTACGGCGTTTCAAATAAGCCGAATTTGGATTGGGGAGACTCAAAGCACCCGATGGATCTGGAGATTCGTTGAAATCTAGCTGGCTAGAAATCTGTCGAATATCTCGTTGACCAAAAGACCCCCGCACAAACTGAACCAACTGCTGTCCAGCCTGCCGCATAATTGTCCCCCGCTCGGCGATCGCCACTCGCCGCACGAAAGGCTGAGCCGATTTCACCAGGCTATATGCTGGGTCTAATGTTCTGGCAATGCCATCCAGAGTCGAAAGCGCCTTCAAAATTGCAGTCATTTCTGGGGGCAGCCGAAAGGGCTGCTGACTATACATAGCCCCCACCTCTGCTCGAATCAGCTCAAACTCTTGTAAGTTTACTGGGTGATCGGTAAACCGTTCTAACAAAAAACCAATCACCCGGCGGATTGGTCTCATATCAGCTACTTCTACCAATAGCCCGATCGACTCCAATCCCGCTAAAACAGCATCCAAGTCTTTGCGTAATACGGCCAAAAAGGTATCCACCATTTGGGTGCGAGCATTCCCCGGCAGCTCGCTCATCATGCCAAAGTCGTACACGGCCAGCCGACCATCGGGGGTAATCGCCATATTGCCGGGATGAGGATCGCCTTGAAAGAAGCCATCGATCATTAGCTGCTGAAGGTAGCAGCAGATCCCAATTTGATTGATTTTTTTGGGGTCAAAGCCCTGGGCTTCTAGTTCTGCTTTGCGATCGATTTTAATGCCGGGCAAATAAGACATAGTCAAAACTTTAGTGGCAGTAAAGCGCCAATAAATTTTGGGCACCACCACGTCTTTTTGGCTGCGAAAGTTATGGCGAAATCGATCGGCGTTCTGGCCTTCGCGCACATAGTCAATTTCTTGAAATAGCAAGTTAAAAAAATCTTGATAAATTGCCGTCAAGCCATAGGTCTTAGTCCAGGGAAAGCGCTGGTCACAGAAGTTGACGATCTGCTGCAAAATTTCAAAATCTAGGCGAAAAATTTCTTCTAGACCAGGGCGTTGCACTTTTACTACCACCATTTCACCGCTGTGTAAGCGAGCGCGGTGGACTTGACCTAAACTGGCAGCGGCGATCGGCTTGGTTTCAAACTCACAATACATTTTGCCCAAGGACTGGCCTAGTTCTCGCTCAATAATTTCGATCGCCATGCTGGTGGGAAAATTGGGCACCCGATCTTGCAGTTGAGCCAGGGCTTCTACATAGGGCGGGGGCAACAGATCGACTCTGGTAGAAAGAGTTTGACCAATTTTAATGAAAGTTGGCCCTAAGCGAATTAGAGTATTGGTTAGCTTGCGCGCTTGGCGTTGCTGCTGCTGCGGTTTATTTTTGTTCAGCAAAAAATCAGCAGAAATCGCTAATAAAACATTGCCCAGGGCGTGCAAAATTTGGGCACGACGCTGTAAAGGCTTAATTCGTCGAGGCTGATTTTTTTGATCGTGAGATGTCCGACGTACTGAGTTATTAGGAAGTTGCGGATCTGCCATCACCTAGCTCTCCTCTAGGGGGAATGAAACCCGGAAACTAGTGCTAGCCAATGGCTCTATCCCGCTACTAGTAACCGAGATTTCGCCTTGCAAATGTTGGACCAAAGATTTTACCAAGGCCAAGCCTAATCCGGTGCCGGGGATAGCTTGCTTGGTGACATCCTTGCCCCGCCGAAACTTTTGGAAAATATGCGGTAGATCAGTGGCATTAATTAGCTTGCCTTGATCGCTCACGGTAATCACGATTCTGTTAGATGCTAGTTCAGCTTTTAGCTCTACAGTTGTATTGGGGTGGGCATACTTACCTGCATTGGTCAGTAGCTCTTGAAAAATTCGAGTCAGGCTGTCGTTTTCGCTATACCACCGACAACTGCTTGGCAAAGAGACTTGCAGTTGCAGATTTTTGCTCGCCCAGGTTTCGTTGAAGTTGTAAAAAAGGGGCTGGAGTAAACTCTCTAATAAAATTAGCTGTCGATCGATGTCGCCTTGTTTGGTTTCGAGCTGCTGAATGGTTAACAGATCGGTGACTAAGTTAATTTCTTGAGCGCACTGCTGCTGCAAAATATCTAGGTAACGATTCTGTCGATCGAGGTCAATTCCCGGCTGCCGCAGCATTTTAATGGCTAAAGACATACTGGTAAGCGGGGTACGCAGCTCGTGACTGATGGTGCTGATAAATTCATCTTTGAGCCGGTTGGCTTCGTCGAGTTGTTCTACCCGACGGCGGCCTGCGGCTTGGAGCTTGGTGAGTAAGCCCTGACTGCTCTGGAGTTGGGCGGTGCGCTCATCGGCCAAGATTTGGGCTTGGCGAAGAGTTTGTTCGGCAGTAATTACTTCTTGTTGCAAAGCATGTTGACGCAGGCCGATCGCCACCACAGAGGTCAAATCATCTAGACTGGTAACGGTTGGCCAAGGTGTGGGACGCAACAGAATTAAGTAGCCACCATTAGCAAGCTCGGCACGCAGTTCGCCTTGATACCCATCGATCTGTTGATGGGGCAATTGAAATGTTTGACCAGAAGGTTCTAGTAAATTTGGGTCGCTGCTATACCAAGCTAGCTGCTGACCATCCCAAATCCCACAGGCAGTCGCATCCCAAAACTCGGCGAGGCTTTGGGCGATCGACTTAGGGGTAGTACCCTGCTCGATCGCCGCGAGGAGGTGTTGAATAAGTTGGAAATTAGAATTAAGGTCGGCCACGAAAAGAGTTAAAAGAAATGAAGTTGGTGGAAATTTTTGCTGCCTGTCAATTTATTATCCCCGCTTCAGGGTAGCAGATCGCCCTATGGGTTCAAAAATAGTCTAGAATTTGCAAAAAGGAGATCGCCTGATGCTACTCAAATCCACCACCCGACACATTCACATCTACACTGCTGAGGTGATAAACAACGAATTGCAACCCAGCGATCAAGTATTGACTCTCGATATTGACCCAGACAACGAGCTAACTTGGGATGATGATGCTCTGCAAAGAGTCTATCGCCGCTTCGATGATTTGGTCGAAGAATATGCTGGCCGCGACTTGATTGAATACAATTTGCGCAAAATCGGATCAGATTTAGAACACTTCGTCCGGGAGCTATTACAAGCTGGCGAGATCGGCTATAATCTCAACAGTAGAGTTTTGAATTATAGTATGGGATTACCACAAGTAGCCGATCCGTCTGCTAAGTAGTGGCTGGTTCTAAACTTTTCTCACATCTCTATCATCTCGTTTACTCAACTTTATATCTCCT